>NZ_JBMYBT010000001.1:0-31271 GCF_053993635.1 Desulfothermus sp.
AAATAATACATAATTTTGGCTTGTTGTTTTATCAAAAACAGTGTGTTGCGGAAAAATTTTTTTTGGGTACTTTAAGATCATTACATTCTAAAAATGGAGATTTGTACTTTTAAATTAAAGAAAAAACAAAGAACAGTGATTAGTGATTCGTGAACAGTGATTAGTAAAGAAAATGTTTTCCTCTAAATAACTCTCCTTCCCCAATCACGAATTACGAATCACGAATCACAAATCACGAATTATGAATTAGGTTTTATTTTTGTAGTATATTTTTTCTCCCATTCCCATGCAGTTTTTATGATGAACTCCAGATTATCATATTTGGGTCTCCACTTGAGCACATTTTTTATTTTTGAACTGTCTGCTACTAGCTCAGGAGGGTCTCCTTCTCTTCTATCAGTCTCCTCTACTAAAAAATCTATTTGCGTAACTTTTTTAACTGTATTTACTACTTCTCTTACTGTGAAACCATGGCCATAACCACAATTAAACACATCACTAACATTTTGATTTAGTAGGTAATCCATTGCCAGTATGTGTGCTTCTGCAAGGTCTACAACATGAATATAATCTCTTACACAAGTGCCGTCTTTTGTGGGATAATCAGTCCCAAAAATCTGTAGCTTTTCATATTCTCCTTTAGCTGTTTTAAGTGCCCTTGTGATCAAATGGGTAGATTCCCTGTATGCCTGGCCTATTTTACAATCTGGATCAGCGCCAGCCACATTAAAATACCTGAGAGATACGTAGTTAAAGTTTGACGAATAAGATGTATCCTTTAAAATTTTTTCAACAAAGGTTTTGGATTGTCCATAAGGATTAATAGGTTTTAGAGGGTGATCTTCTGTTACTGGAATTTTAGATGGAATCCCATATACAGCTGCAGTTGAGGAAAATATAAATTTATTTATATTATTGTTTATCATGGCCTTAATTAAGGTAAGGGTATTTGATGTGTTGTTCTGATAATATTTTATTGGCTTTTTAACTGACTCATTGACCTGAATAAAAGCAGCAAAATGCATAACTATGTCTGGTTTAAATTGTTTAAAAATTTTGTTTAATAATTCTTCATCTCCTACATCTCCCTTTATTAATTCTCCGTATAATACAGCCCACTTATTCCCATTGGACAGGTCATCATATACAATTAACTTGTGTCCATATTCACCAAGGAGTTTAACTACATGAGATCCTATATAACCAGCACCCCCTGTTACCATTATTTTTGCCATTGAATTATCTCCTCTTTTTAAAATATCGTTAATTCAAAAAATAGTTTTATATAAGCCCTTCTTTAAACTATAGTTGACATTATCTTTAAAATCAATAATGATTTTTTCCTTACTTAAGACCATTCCATAAATGTCATTATTAAATATTTTTTAATCTTTTTTAGGGGTTTATAAAAATGGGATATAGAATGGTAATTTTAGACAAAAATCAAATAAAAAGAGTAATCCAGAGACTTGCCTTTGAGGTCCTGGAAAGACATGGAGAATGCGAAAATCTCGTCCTCATTGGTATATATAGAAGGGGGGTGTATCTGGCCCAGAGGATTAAGGACATATTGCAGGAAAATTCAAAAACTGAAATTCCTCTGGGTAAGCTGGATATTAATTTTTATAGGGACGATTGGACTTCTTTGGATAAGCATCCCATAATAAACAAAACAGAGATTCAATTTGATATAAACGACAAAAATATCTTACTTATAGACGATGTAATTTATACAGGAAGGACAGTGAGAGCTGCCCTTGATGCAATTTTAGATTTTGGGAGGCCCGCTAAGGTTGAGCTACTTACACTAGTTGATAGAGGACATAGAGAATTGCCAATACATCCTGATTATTGCGGGAAAAAGATTGATACTTCAAGGCGAGAACATGTAGATGTGTTGTTAGAAGAGATAGATAGAAAAGATATTGTGGAGCTGCTTAAGATATGTTAATTGGTGTATTGGTATAGTAGTATAGTGGTGTATTGGTATAGTGGTATGGTGGTGTAGTGGTTAATAGACTTTTTTGATGTATGTCAAAAGCTATACCAAAATACTAATATACCAATTACCAATATACCAATTACTAATATACAATTATACCAATACACCAATACACTAATACACCAATTACAAATATACTAATACACCACTATACCAATACACTAATACACCAATACACTACATCGTAATTCAGAAGGGGGAATAGATAGTATGATAAAGAAGTTGCTTGTTGCAAATAGAGGAGAGATTGCCATAAGAATTATGAGGTCAGCCCAAGAACTCGGTATAAAAACAGTAGCTATTTATGAAGAAACCGACAGATTTTCCCTTCATGTGATGAGGTCAGATGAGGCGGTTTGTATAGGACCTGGGCCGAGGAAAGATTATTTAAATATTGAAAAAATCATCCATGCAGCAAAAGAGGTTGGGGCTGATGCCATTCATCCAGGATATGGATTTTTATCGGAAAATCCTGATTTTCCTCAAAAATGCAGGGAAGCGGGCCTTGTTTTTGTGGGTCCGCCATCTGATATAATCTGCAAAATGGGCAGCAAGGTAATTGCAAGGGAGATTATGGAAAGTGTTGGGATACCACTGATTCCTGGAACTAAGACTTTGCCTGAAGGAGAAGAAGGAGAGAAATTTGCTCTTGATTTTGCTAAAAAATATGGCTTTCCAATAATGATAAAGGCAGTGTCAGGAGGTGGTGGCAAAGGTATTAGGGTAGTGAATACAGAAGAACAATTAATATCAGGGCTTAAGCTTGCTAGATCAGAGGCAAAAATTTCCTTTGGAAACGAAGATATTTATCTTGAGAAGGGAATAGTTAAGCCTCGTCATGTTGAAGTACAAATACTAGCAGACAATTTTGGAAATGTAATTCACCTAGGATCAAGGAATTGTTCAATTCAAAGAAGGCATCAAAAACTAATAGAAATAGCTCCGTCTTTTTTGCCAGATGAAGTAGATAAAGAGATTTGTGAAGCAGCAGTTAGAGCTGCTAAATTGGCAGGATACAAGAGTGCAGGCACAGTTGAATTTTTAGTGGATGTGGATAATAATTACTATTTCTTAGAGGTAAACACCAGGATTCAGGTAGAACACACAGTTTCTGAAATGGTAACTGGAATTGATATTGTGAGGGAACAACTCAAAGTAGCCTCTGGAGAACAATTATCCATAAAACAGGAAGATGTTAATGTGAGAGGCTGTGCCATTGAACTGAGGATCAATGCCGAAGATCCTAAACAGGGATTTATGCCCAATCCAGGACTAATAGAGGCCTATCAATCACCAGGAGGTCACGGAGTCAGGTTGGATGGAGCTGTTTATCAGGGGTATGAAATTTCTCAGTTTTATGATTCTCTCATAGTGAAATTAACAGTGTATGGTTTTACATGGGAAGAAGCCGTGGACAGATTAAGAAGGGCGCTTGATGGATTTAATATCGTTGGAGTGAAGACCACTATACCTTATTATAAGGCAATTATTGAAGAACCTGATTTTAGGAGCAGAAATTTTGATACCACATACATTGATAACCATCCTGAACTATTAAATTATAGAGAACAGGGAGATGAAATGGATAAATTAGCGAGGTTTATTGCTGAGTTAAATGCCTATGGATTTAATCCGTATATTTCGTGATTCGTGATTCGTGATTTGTAAATCGGAAATTGTGATTGGTGAACAGGAAAAGGGGCGTAGGGGCGGATTCCATATCCGCCCAATATTCGCATGGATTCCATACCCGACACGTAGGCGCAAATTCCATATTTGCCCGATTGTGGGCGCAAATTCCATGTTTGCCCAATTGTACGGGCAATTCATGAATTGCCCTACGTGAGTGTTCACTGTTTTTTGTGATTAGTAATTCAGTAATTCGTAATTCGTGATTCGTGATTAGTGATTGGTGATTCGGAAATCGTGATTTGTGATTGGTGATTAGTGATTTGTAAATCGGAAATTGTAAATTGGAATAGAATTTAGTGTGATGGGGAGAAAATTTATGTTAAGAGAAATGACAAATAGGGAAATAATAGAATATGTAAAAAACTTTGATGGATATCTCCTCACAAATAATGAGAGAGATGTGTCGCAATCAGATTTTAAGGGGCGTATCATGCCTTGGACTACGCTTCGGGCAGCTGCAACTAGGGATATGGTGGGTTATTTTGCCTTTGAAGTGACAGGTGGGGCCTCGGTTCACGTGGATCTCATGAAAAAACAGATAAATCCTTTTGAGAAGTTAAGACTTGTCAGAAAGTCAATGCCAAATACACTTATTCAAGCTGGCGTAAGGAGCAATAATCTCTTTGGTTATCGTCCATATTCTGAAAATGTTATCAGAAAGGTGATATCCCAGTTTGCAAAATATGTGGATGTGTTTAGGGTATATGACTTTATGAACCATATCCCCAATATGAAAGTTATAGGAGAAGAAGTGTTAAAGGCTGGAAAGGTTTTTATGCCTTCCCTATGTTTTGGTATTGGTGCAGATCACACCAATAAATTTTATTTATCAAAGGTTCAAGAAATTGTGGATCTGTTTGGAGAAGATATAATTTTAAGTATAAAAAATTCTTCTGCAGTAGGTCCTCCTGAGAGGATAGCTGACTTAATTGGGGCAATAAGATCAGAATTTCCTGAAATTGTAGTTGCATATCATGGTCATAATACAGATGGAAATGACCTTGCAAGGATGGTGGCAGCAATTAAAGCAGGAGTCAAAATAGTGGAGGTGTGTGACCATGGATATGGAGCCTGGTATTCTCAGGCCCCAGCCCTCTCTCTTATCCAGTTGTTGGAGGAATACGATATAAAGCCAAAGGGATTAAATGTTGATGCTATAGTTGAGACCTCAGAGATTATTCGATTTGAAAGAAGGTATTATGCAGAGTTTGAAAGTCCTTTTAGGGGGATAGATCCCCTTGTACATGCACATAGACTTACTGGTGGTGCTGTGTCAATGGCGTATGAGCAGGCAGAAGAATTAGGACTTTTGTCTAGAATAAATGAGGTATTTAAAGAATTATCTATGGTTATACTTGAACTTGGAGATATTTGGCCAATAACTCCAGGAAGTCAAATCCTCTGGTCCACAGCTGTTAGCAATATTTTGTATGGAAGATATGAACAACCATCTGATGATTTAAAGAGACTTTTACTCGGTGGCTATGGTCCATTCCCTTTTTATGATCCACCTGAATGGATCTATGAAAAAGTATTTAAAAAAGAAATAAGTACAGGAACTTCTGTAAAAAGAGAGTTAGTGAAGAAAGAAGATATTCAAAAAAGAAAAAAAGAGCTTGAAGAAGAGATAAAGTGCCATGCAATTGATGAAGATTTGGCTCTATATTTATTGTTCCCAAGGGATTTTGTTGAATTTGTAAAATTTGAGGAAAGGTTTGGAAGGACATGGCTACTTCCTCCTGATATTTGGTTTCACAAGGGTAGATTTGAAAATGGAAAGAGGATTTCATTTTCAGATGATAAGGGTAAACTCCATTGGATAGATATTATATCTACTCAACTTCTTGAGAATACAGTAAAAACTTCATGCTTGGTGGATCACCATTTTAAGACCTATAGTATAAAGATAAAGAAAGAGAAGAATGTTTAAATTGGTGTATTGGTGTATTGGTTATTGGTATATTAGTGTATTGGTGGAGTGGTGTATTGGTGTAGTGGTTATTGGTTCAGTCCTCTTTTTGGTCACTGTTCACTGAATTAAGAATGGAGTTATAGCGTTGTAGGATTAGGGGGTTGAGAGTTAATGGGTAAATGGGTAAATGGGTTGACGGGTAAATGAGTTAATGGGTTGAGGGGGTTATGGGTTAAAGGGTTGATGGGTTAAACTCAATAAACTCAACAAACCCAACAGACTCAACAAACCCAATAAGCCCACAAACCCAATAAACCCATAAACATAGAACGTAGAACTTAAAACTTAGAACCTTAAAATCAGGAGGGATAGTTATGGATTTTTTAAAAGGAGCTTTTACCGCTTTAGTAACGCCATTTAAAAATGGACAAATAGATGAGGAGAAGTACAGGGAACATATAGAATGGCAGATAGAAAAAGGTATTCATGGACTTGTCCCCTGTGGGACTACTGGAGAATCTGCTACAATGTCCCATGATGAGCATAAAAGGGTAATAAAGATATGTGTTGAGCAGGTAAATGGTCGTGTCCCTGTAATTGCTGGAACAGGATCAAATAATACTAAAGAGGCAATTGAACTAACAACCTTTGCCAAAGAAGTTGGTGCTGATGCAGCCCTTGTAATAACCCCATATTATAATAAACCAACTCCTAATGGACTAATACTACACTATAAAGAAATTGCAAAAGCAGCTCCTATGCCAATTGTTGTGTATAATGTCCCTGGCAGGACAGGCACAAACCTTTTGCCTCAAACTTTATATGAGATAAAGAAAAATGTTCCTGAAGTTATTGGGATTAAGGAAGCAAGTGGAAATATAAGGCAGGCTTCTGATATTTTAGAGCTCTGTGGTGAGGATTTTTTAGTACTTTCTGGTGATGACTTTATTACTTTTCCAATGCTTGCAATAGGCGGCAGAGGTGTAATATCGGTTGTAAGTAATATAGTGCCTGATAAAGTGGCCGGTATGTGCAATGCGTTTTTTGATGGTAATATTGAGGATGCCAAAAAACTTCACTATGAACTTGCTCCCCTTTGCAGAGCCATGTTTTTTGAAACCAACCCAATACCAGTAAAAACCTCACTGCATCTAATGGGTAGGATGAAATTGGAGCTCCGTTTGCCTTTATGTGAGATGAAACCTGAAAATAGAGAAAAACTTGAAAAAGTATTGAAAGATTCAGGTCTTATTTAGTCTTTTTTTCATAAGGGAATACACCAAGTTTGTATTCCCTTAACTTTTTAATATATGGCTAATTCATTTAAAATACCACACCTTATATCTGGAGGGGTAATAACTAATTATTTTTGTACATCTAAATGTCTCCACTGTCTCTACAGGTGTTCTCCCTTCCTGGACAAAAATTATATACACCCTGATGATCTAAAATATTTTCTTAAAATTATAGCCTCAAAAGGAAGGGCAACCCTACATATTGGGGGAGGAGAACCTTTTCTTAACTTTGAAGCTTTAAAGGAGGTTGTGTATACCATATCCAACTCAACTCTTTGCCTTGAGTATGTGGAAACAAACAGCTCCTGGTTTAAATCAAAGGACAAAGCAAAAGATTGGTTATCTCAATTAAAACATGTAGGACTTGGATCAATTTTGGTGTCCATATCCCCATTTCATATTGAGCATATTCCATTTTACAAGGTGTTAGGAGTTATTGAGGCTGCAAGAGAAGTTGGGGTACATGTATTTCCCTGGATAGAGTCTTTTATTCCTGACATTTTAAAGCTGGATATAAATAAGACCCATAAGCTAGATGAATTTATAAAGATATTGGGAAAAGGATATCTAAAAGAGGTTGTAGAAAGATATTGGATACATCCTGGAGGTAGGGCTATTAAATTTCTTAAGCGTATCTATAAGGGAAAAAGTATAAAAGAGGTTTTTTTAGAACCAAATTGTCAACAACAACTTTTGAATACGTCCCATTTTCATGTGGATTTGTATGGGAATTATATACCAGGCCTTTGTTCTGGAATATGTATAAAAATAGAAGATATTACAGATAAGATAAGTGATACAAAATATCCCTTGCTTAATTTACTTTATCATAAAGGAGTTAAAGGCCTTTTTGAATTTGCTAAGAAAGAGTATGGTTTTATTGAAACAAGTGATTATTATATAAACAAATGTCATCTCTGCCTTGAAATAAGGGATTTTTTGATAAAAAATAAAAAAGTAACATTTTATGAGCTAGGACCCATAGATTTTTACAGTTAATAACTATTTGAATTTTAGGAGGTTTTTTTATGATAAAAAGGATATTGGTTCCAGTAGACGGCTCAAAATATTCTATGGATGCAATTAAGTACGCCATAAGATTGTGTAAATTAACAAATGCAAAGATATTGTTGATGCATTGTAGACGAAAAATTCCTTCGCTTTTGGGGGAGCCATTTTATCAACAGGCCTTGACCAAAGTAATTACTGAATCTGAGGAATTATTGGCTCCTTTTGCTGAAATCTTAAGCAAAGAGGGAATTGAATTTGATCAGAGGATTTTTGAAGGCCGTCCTGGGGAGAAAATTTGTGAAGTAGCAAAATTAGAAAACATCGGCCTGATAGTAATGGGTTCAAGGGGGCGCTCAGATTTAGAAGGCCTTTTTTTGGGAAGCGTTGCACATAGGGTCTTGCAAGCAAGCCCCTGTCCTGTTCTCATAGTTCGAGGGGAGAATATATTTGAGGTAAGTTAGAATGCACCCCAAGTTTGTCAAAATGACTTACCTAGGGTACATTCACAATGTCCAAAAACTGTACTAATTTTTAAGTGTTCCTTTAAGTATTTTGCTAAAACATGTTCGCCTAAAATTTTCTCCATAACCACCTCCTGGATTTGTTTTTAATCCAATTAGATGTCATTTTAGACGGATTTTAAATTTTGAATTAACTGGAAATAGAGCAAAGATGGTAAAGTATCAACCTGTTATATTTTGAGTTGAAACTTGAAATTTTCTTTGATAGTTAACCTGTTCATAAGCAAAATTGTTTTTTCAACAAAATCACTGTTTAGTCTTTGGAGGCTTATGTGAAGATTCCAAAATTAAAAATTGGTGTACATGAAGTTGAATTTCCAATAATTCAGGGAGGAATGGGAGTAGGGGTTTCCTTAAGTGGATTGGCCTCATCTGTTACCAAATGTGGTGGCATTGGAGTTATATCTGGCGCATCAATAGGTTTTTTGTCAGAGGATTTTAGAAAAAATCCCCATTTAAGCAACATTAACATGTTAAAAAAAGAAATTTCAAAGGCAAGGGATGTAATAAGAGATGGAGTTGTTGGGGTTAACTTAATGGTAGCTCAAACTGATTATGAAAACTTAGTAAAGGCCAGTTTGGAAGCTGGGGCAGATATAATATTTTCAGGAGCTGGTCTGCCTTTGAATTTACCTAAATTAAAACAGTTATATCCAGAAAATAAAACAGCACTTGTACCAATTATTTCTTCTCCTAGAGCCGCAAAAATAATATGCAAAAAATGGATAAGATACAATTATATTCCCGATGCATTTGTGCTAGAAGGACCAAAGGCCGGGGGACATCTTGGTTATTCATTGGAAGAGCTTAAAGAAGGTAAAATAGATATAATTGGCCTTTTAAAACAAACAAAGGGGGCCATTTCGCCCTATGAGGCAGAATATGGTAAAAAAATCCCTGTTATAGTTGCTGGTGGGGTATATAGTGGCGAAGATATAGCGAATATGATAAAAAATGGAGCTTCTGGAGTCCAAATGGCAACTAGATTTGTCACCACAGATGAGTGCGATGCATCAATAAAATTCAAAGAGGAATATATCAGGGCTAAAAAACAGGACATAGTTTTTATTAAAAGTCCCGTTGGGCTACCTGGCAGGGCAATTAGAAATAGGTTCTTAGAATTAGTTGAAAAAGGTGAGAAAATGCCTGTTAAATGTTCCTATCACTGCATAAAGACATGCAATCCCAAAAAAGCACCTTATTGTATTTCTCTGGCACTTATCAATGCCCAAAAGGGTGACCTTGATAATGGCTTTGCATTTGCAGGAGAAAATGCTTATCGTGCTACAAAGATAATAAGGGTCAAGGAGCTTTTTGATGAGTTAATTGGGGATTTCTTAAAGGCCAAGTGATGTTGATAATTTTTCAGTTCCAAGATAGTTTAAGTTTTAACCTTGACAGGGTGGAGAAATTAAAATATACATTGCAGCTTGCAGGTGCAAAAAACGGCAATAAAAGGAGGTTCTTGCTTTGGCTAATACAAAACAGGCTCTTAAGAGACATAGGCAATCACTAAAGAGAAGGGCAAGAAATAGGGCCATGAAAAGCAGAGTGAAAAAGGCCATCAAAAAAGTCAGGTTGGCAATAGAAGCAAAGGACAGGGAATTGGCCCAGACAGCATTAAGGAATGCTACTTCTATTTTAGATAAGGCTGCATCAAAGGGAGTAATCCATTGGAAAAATGCTGCAAGAAGGATTTCAAGGTTGTCTAGTCAGGTAAATAAGTTGAATTAGCATTATTTTTATTATTATAGGGAGAAAAAACCCGGGGAACCTACCCTGGGTTTTTTTTTAGAGGGATAATAATAAAGAGATCTAATTCATCAAAGTGGAAATTTTTATTGCAAAATAAAAAACAATTGAGTAAGTGTTAGTTAATTATTTTGTTTGATTTGGGGAGTTTTTAAATGAGTAAACGGCTCCTTTTGATGTTTATGCTTTTTATCATATTAATTGGATGCAGCCTTAAAACTCCTTCAATGGTTCCCCCCTATACCCTTGGTATAAAAATAGATATCTCAACACTTAAAAGAGATTATGCTCACTATGATCTCTACTATGCAGAACCTGTCTACAATCCACCTGCTATTTTATTTTTAAAAAAGCACATAAATGAAAAAATTACCTTGAGTAAATTTTTTAAGAAGATAAAACATCCTGATTTATTTAAAGAACTAATGAGCAGGATTGAATATATTAAGCCAGATTTGTATGCCCTGATTATTAAAGATGAAAATGCATGCCATGTAGTAGGATATATTTATACTGTAGGTCATACTTATTTAAAGAAAATTGGGTCTAATGAATATTTTTTGTTGCCAGTTAGTGAACATTTTAATGATATCTATTATGGTGGAGATGATGCCTTTTCCCATGGTAATTTTGATTAAACTTTAAGGATAGCGTATGAAAGTTAAGCATATTATCAACAGAAAGTGGTGTAAAGGGTGTGGAATTTGTGTGGAATTTTGTCCCAAAAATGTTCTGGAGATAGATAGAGAAGAAAAAGTGGTGGTAGTAAGAGCTGAGGATTGCATAGGATGTAGGACGTGTGAATATAGGTGTCCAGATTTAGCAATAGAAGTTTTAGTGGAGAAAGAAGATGAACAAGCAGCAGCTTAAATTTATTCAGGGTAATGAAGTTTGTGCAGAGGCGGCACTTTATGCTGGAGTTGAATTTTTTGCCGGCTATCCTATAACTCCTTCATCGGAGATTTTAGAATACATGGCAAAAAAGCTTCCCATGAGTGGAGGAAGTTTTTTGCAGATGGAGGATGAAATAGCCTCTATATGTGCCATAGTTGGGGCATCTTTGACTGGAAAAAAATCAATGACAGCAACAAGTGGTCCTGGTTTTTCTCTAATGCAAGAGGGCCTTGGTTTGGCAGTAATGGCTGAAATCCCATGTGTTGTAGTTGATGTTCAAAGGTTTGGGCCATCAACTGGTTTGCCAACCCAGGGATCCCAGCAAGATGTGTATCAAGCTAGGTGGGGACGACATGGGGATCACTCAATAATTGTACTTACTGCCTCTAATCATCAAGATCTATTTAAAATAACAGTTGAAGCATTTAATTTTTCAGAGATCTATAGGACACCAGTGATCCTTTTATTTGATGAGGTAGTTGCCCATCTAAGGGAAAAGGTGATTATACCTGAGCAGGGAGAAATACCAGTTATTGAACGTCTTAGGACCTCAGTACCTGAAGGTGTTGATTATCATCCTTATTTGCCAAGGGAAGATGGTCGTCTACCTATGTCAGACTTTGGGGGAAAACACAGGTATAATGTGACTGGGCTCTTTCATGATATGTGGGGATTTCCCACAACTGATCCCAAAGTAGTGCACGGACTTTTACATCATTTAGTTGATAAGATAGAGTCAAATGTTCAGGAGATAGCAAGGTTCAATGAGTATTTTCTAGAAGATGCTGATATTGTATTGATATCTTATGGATCCTCTGCAAGGACAGCTCTTCACGTTATAAGATCAATGAGGAGAAAAGGTCAGAAATGGGGGCTTTTGGAACTTCAGACCTTGTGGCCATTTCCTTCTTACCTTGTTAAGGAAAAATGTGAAAATGCAGATTTTGTATTTGTGGTGGAAATTAATATGGGGCAGATTGTTCACGAAGTTAAAAAAAGTGTAGATTATCCAGAGAAGGTGTATCTTGTAAACAGGGTAGATGGGGAATTTATTACACCAACAGATATAAAAAATATTACAAGAGTTATACTTGGGAGGGGTGTATAGTGAGCTACTCAGTAAAAGATTACATTAGAAAGAGGTTTTTTCCCCACTTATGGTGTCCAGGATGTGGACATGGTATAGTACTCAATAATTTACTCAGGGCAGTTGCTGAACTTGGCATACCTAAAAATGAAATCGTTATGGTTTCTGGAATAGGTTGCTCTTCAAGAATCTCTGGTTATGTGGATTTTCACTCCTTACACACCCTCCATGGTAGGGCCCTTGCCTTTGCAACTGGGGTTAAGATGGCTCGTCCTTCGTTAAATGTGATTGTGCCAATGGGTGATGGAGATGCTCTTGCAATTGGGGGAAACCATTTTATTCATGCATGTAGAAGGAATATAAATTTAACAGCAATAGTAATGAACAACAGGATATATGGAATGACTGGTGGTCAATTTTCTCCCCTTTCAGGTAGAAATATAATGGCTACTACTGCGCCATTTTCAAATTTAGATCCTGCCTTTGATACTGTAAAATTGGCATTATCTGCTGGCGCTAGTTTTGTTGCCAGGACAACTACTTTCCATTTTAAAGAAGTAAAAGAATACCTGAAAAAGGCCATATTACATAAAGGTTTTTCTGTGGTTGAGATTTTGTCCCAGTGCCCCACTTACTTTGGACGGAAAAATAAGATTGGCTCACCAGTGGATATGCTCAAATATTTCAGGGACAATACAGCCCAGATAGGATCTAAGAAGCTAGAGAAGAATCCAGACCTGATTCCTAGAGGTATTTTTTTAGAAAAGGATGTTCCTGAATATACAGAAGAATATCAAAAACTAATCAGACGGGTCTGCAAAAAATAAACTATAACATGTGATATGGATCCATATCCAAATGGATTTTGATTCCTTTTTTGTAGTTTGAAAATTTTTTAAGAATCTTGGCAGCAAATGCTCGGATAGGGGCGTATGAATCTGCCTTTAAAAGACATTGATATCTTTTATTTTTATTTAAGATAAAAATTGGAGCTGGGGCTGGTCCTAATACTGTTAGGTCATTTGTTTTGATTTTATGGATATAATTTGTTATTTCTTCCATTAAGGTTAAATGTTGTTGGTAATTTTCCGTTATCTGAAATCTCAAAAGTCCCAATTTGACAAAAGGTGGATATCTTCTCATCCTTCTAAGTTTAAGTTCATGGTGAAGAAATCCTTCACAATCACTGTTTTTTATATATTCCCAGCAATAGTGGTTTGGATTTCTGGTCTGGATAAAGACCCTTCCTGGTTTGTCTCCCCTTCCAGACCTTCCTGCCACTTGTATTAGAAGTTGAAATGTCCTCTCTGTTGCCCTGTAGTCAGGTAGATTTAGCCCGATATCTCCATCCACAACTACCACCAGGGTTACACCAGGGAAATTGTGTCCTTTACTGCACATCTGCGTTCCAACTAGGATTTGATAGTTACCTTTTGAAAAAGATTTTAATATATCTTGGTCTTTTTTTTCGCGCCTGTATGAATCAGCATCCAGCCGCAATATTTTGTGGCTACTTCCAAATGTCTCTTTTACAAACTCTTCAACTTGTTCTGTCCCAACATCCAAAGGAACGTATGACATTGATCCACATACAGGACAATTGCATGGAAACGGGATAACTTCTCCACAATAGTGGCAGATTAGTCTCTCTATTTTTTTGTGATATGTCATAGACACAGAACAATTTGGACATTTCACAACCTCTCTGCATGAGGTGCAAAATACAACAGGAGAAAAGCCTCGCCTGTTTAACAGGATTATTACTTGATTACCTTTATCTAGTGTAGATTTTATCTCTGAAAAAACTATGTCACTAAATGGACCATGTCTTGGTGGTTCTTTATTTAGATTTACAATATTTATCTCTGGTAAGGGATTTCCCTTGACCCTTTTCTCCATCTTCAAAAGACCTATTTTTTGATTAATTGCAGCATAATATGTTTTTAAATCAGGGGTTGCAGAGCCAAAAACAAGGAGGCTTTTAAATTTTTGTGCCAAAAGATATGCAATCTCCCTCACATGATATCTAAGTCTTTCATCTTGTTTATACGAAGAATCATGTTCTTCATCTATAATAATTGTACCAATATTTTTTACAGGTAAAAATATGGCAGATCGAGTTCCAATTATAATGGAGGGAGTATTGGTAGATGATAGTGTTTTAAATATTTTTACCCGTTCACCTTTTGGCAAGTATCCATGATAAAAATATATTTTAACACCTGAAAAAAATTGTCTTATTTCCTGGTATGTACTTTCTGCAAGGGCTACTTCTGGAACAAGGAGGATACTATTTTTATTTAACTCTAAAGATTTTTTTATAAGATTTGAATATACCAAGGTCTTACCACAACCGGTTACCCCATGCAAGAGGACTGTTTTAAAAATGTTTTGTTCTATATAAGGTATTAAAACATCTATTACTTGTTTTTGTTCTTCAGTTAGATTATAAGAAGAACAATATTCAAATTTGTAGTCTGATGACCATTCTTGATTTTTTGATGATAATTGAATTAGACCTTTTTTTAATAAAGATTTTAAAACATTTCCTGAATATTTTCCAAATTTAAATATGATGTGGGACTTTTTTTGTGGTCCATGGGTATAGAGGTATTCCAAGATATTTAATTGGGTTTTTGCATTTTTTTTTATTGGCCATGGAGGAGAACATATAAGCTCAACAACTAAGTCTTCTTTTGTATGAGAACATATTTTTACATCTCCATCTATCCATTTTGTTAAAAATGCATTAAAGATGCATGGTTCTTTTTTTAAAAGATGGGGTATACTGGATCTATTTCCATCTTTGTCTACAAAATTTAATTTTAATGATGTTAGTTCAGAAGGTATTACTGATGATATAACTTGTCCCAATTCTACTAACAGGTGTGTAGAAATATCTTCAAAAATTTCAAGTTGTTCTTTAAAAAATAGAGGGGTTTTATCAATGGGCATAATCAATTCTTTTACCTTGAAGTCCATATCTTTTTTTTGATTGGAGTTTAAGACAATACCTATGGTATATCTATTTTGTACAGGTACTATTACCCTTATACCTGGAGATAGGTTACAAGATTCCAGATGAGTAGGCACCTTATACGTATATTTTTTAAATGGAGGGCTTACCAATACTACATCTATTAAATGCATAAGATGGATTATTGGGAGGACTCAGTGAAAGATTCTTTTACCTCAATTAAGTCATCATCATCATTGACAGACATATTCAAAGGATTTGATTTATTATCAGAAATTGATATGCTCTTTTCAAAATCGTTTATTTTTTCTTTTATTTCATTAGATTTTTTCCCAGTTAATAAAGAGAATTTTTCAAACAAACTACTGGTACGGGAATCTTTGTCAATGTCTTTAATTTGTTCCTGCATGTTACAATTACCATGCAAGATTCCGCCTTTTTCTACTGAAAAGACCTTTGTAGAGATATCACCTACTACTTTACCTTTTTCACCTATAATTAGGGTTTCTTTGGCAATTATATTACCAATGACTTTGCCGTGTACAACTATATTTTTGCCAGAAATATCGCCTTCAATATGGGCACTGTGGTTTATATATACGTCTTCTTTACATTCAATTAAGCCTTTAAATGTCCCTTCAATACAAATGCTATCTTCGCCTTTAAAGTTCCCTTCAAAGGAGCTATTTGCACCAATTAAGGTAGGGCTTGAGTCAATACTTTCCTTTTTGTCTTTTTTCCCAAAAGCCATTTTTTACCTCAAAGCAAGACTTTTTAACCTTCTATCATAAATATAATATATGGGATTTACAGGCTTTCCATCGACTTCTATTTTGTAATGGACATGTGTCCCAGTGCTATGTCCTGTATTTCCCATGTAACCGATTACATCCCACCTTTTTACCTTGTCGCCTTTTTTTACAATTGCTTTGTACATATGTCCATATAAGGTTACAATATGAGGTGTATGTCTTATTCTCACGTAATTTCCAAGAATCTTGTTCTTCCCAACTTTTATTACAACACCATCTGCTGGTGCAACAATTGGGGTCTTCCAAGCTGACGCAATATCAATGGCGCCGTGAAATTCCCTTTGCTGGGTAAAGGGATTTGTTCGCCAGCCAAAACCACAAGAGATCCAAAATTTATCTCCTTTAATGGGGAGAATGGAAGGCATGTGCCTTAATTTTTTGTGTCTCTTTTCCAAATAATCTACAAGTTGGGCAAAGCTTTCTTTTAAGTCTTTTGAATAAGATACGATGTTTTTTATTTTTCTAAAATGTGCTATATTTTTATCATCTATAAGTGAAGGTTCTTTTGAAATAGATGACTTGTTGTATTCAAAACCTCCCTGGTGGGAAAATTTATCTGAACTTGTCTCCTCACTTTCAAGCCCCAGGAATTTTTTTATCTTATCTTCCATTTCCTCCATATCTGTGAGTTCTTTTTGGACACTCGATAGCTTTTGCTCTAAAGAAGATATCTTTTTTATTTTATGCTTTAAATCTTGCTCCAGACCATAAATTCGTTGTTGTTCTTTTTTTAATGTTGTAGTGAGTTCATCAATTTTTTTACTTAGAGAAATAATCTCATTTTTTGAATTAGAAATTTTAAACTGCTGGTAAATAGATACTCCTCCCAAAATTATAAAACCTGTATATATAAGAAAATGAAGAAAAATTATAAAATAAGTTTTGAGCGGACTAAAAGAAACCCTTTTATAAGTATTTTTTGACCTTGAGAACCAGACAATTGATACCTTTTTCAACTAGTTATTCTCCTTAAATAACAAGTGTGCGAGTTGGGTTAAGTGTTCTTTTTACCATATACAGATGACAGACATAACTTAAAAATTCAGTATATAATATAGCCATTTTAGTAAACAAAAAAAAATTCTTTGTCAAATAGAGGTTTAATGATGAGTTGGTGGACAGCGTATGGACAGCGTAATTGTTTTTACATAGGAAAATTCAGAAGGTGACGGATGAATGGTAAATTAGTATTGGCATTTAAAAAATATAGGGAGCAGGGGACTGAATAAATGTCCCCTGAATTATTTAGCTTGTAAATGACCCCTTAAAATTTGGTTTTCTCTTCTCTAAAAATGCAGTAGCTCCTTCTTTTGCATCTTCACTTGCAAATGAGGTTGCAAAGGCTTCAACTTCCAGGGCACAACCTGTCACAAGGTCTACCTCAATTCCTCTGTTTATTACTTCTTTAATTGCCCTCAACGCCACTGCTGCTTTGTTCGCCAAGGCCTTGGCTACTTCCATTGTCTTGTCCATTAGTTCTTCAGGTTTGAAAACCTTTGCCACTAATCCCAGTTCCTTTGCTTCCTGGGCACTTATTTGTTCTCCCCTCATGCAGAGTTCCTTGGCCTTTGCCCTTCCCACCAATCTTGCAAGTCTTTGGGTGCCTCCAAAACCAGGGATTATCCCAAGGTTGATCTCAGGCTGGCCAAATCTTGCTTTTTCCGATGCATAGATAAAGTCACAGCTCATGGCAAGCTCACATCCACCACCTAAGGCATACCCATTTACACATGCAATTGTTGGGATGGGAAGGTTTTCTATTTTAAAGAAGATGTCCTGTCCCTTTTTGGCAAAAAGTCTGGCTTGAAGGGAGTTCATCTTTGGAAATTCAGATATGTCTGCTCCAGCTACAAAGGCCTTATCCCCAGCACCAGTGATTACAAGTACCCTGGCAAGGTTTTCTTTATAAATTCTATCTATTACATCTTCTATTTCACCCAATGTCTCAGGATTTAATGCATTTAAAACCTTGGGTCTATTAATAGTTAACAGAGCCACATTTTCTTTTACTTCAAAGAGTACATTTTTATAGTCCATAGCAACCTCCTTGTTTTATGCGTTTTGTATCTGAATTAGATGAAGTTGATATATCTGATTTTTTTATTTCTGTCTATAAGCAGAGATATAAAAATATTTTTCTCTTTCTGCTAACATTGTGCTTTAGGGTAAGGTAGAATTTAACAAGAAAAATTTAAAAGCAATGATATCTAGTTGAAAGTAACATTAAAAAGTTGTATGCAACACACATTTGAATATTTAACGCTATTATCTTTTTTCAGTCTAAAATCAAATATGGTTAAAAATTTTAAAAAGGTTTTTTTGAAGGTCAGATCAGTTGCCTGTGCAAACTAAAATAAGCTAGGGGGATATTTATGAAAGTAGTTTATGGCGTATGGGGAGATAGGGTGATAGATAATCGCCACCTACCCCATGATCAAATTCCAGATGAGCCAGGTTTTGATGGTTTAGATTTATCAAGTAAAGGCAAAAAGACCCTTGGATTTGTTGCCTGGAATGGATTTTTGGTGTTTGATAATTCAGTAGATTTAATTGACCTTTTGAGAAAATATGTTGAGATTATACAAAGGGATGTATCATGTGGAAAGTGCACTCCTTGCAGGTTAGGCACCAAGGTGGCAATGGATGTTTTAATGCGTATAGTTGAAGGTGTTGGTCGGGAAAATGATTTAAAAATATTGGAAAAAATGGTGGAGCTTACCTATGATGCTTCTATGTGTGAGTTGGGACATACGTCTCTAATTCCCCTTGGAAAGGCATTGACTCATTTTAGGGATATATTTTTGAGCTCTTTGAAGACAAAAAATGAGATAGACACCTTAGATTATAGATGGAAAGTAACTGCCCCGTGTATAGAGGCATGTCCAATTCAGATAGATATACCTCAATATATTGAGTACATAAAAAGGGGATATTACTCACTTTCTCTTTTGACCATTCAGGAAAAGAATCCGTTATCTTCTATATGCGGCAGGATCTGTGTGGCATTTTGTGAGCATGCATGCAGGAGAAGACAAATTGACTCTCCCATTGCTATAAAACATTTAAAGAGATTTGTATCTGATTGGGTATATGATTTGGAAAAAGAAGATCCTTATAAAGCATTATCCAAGGAGCCTCCAAAGGGGAAAAAGGTCGCCATAGTTGGTGCTGGTCCTGCAGGTCTGACAAGTGCTCACTTTTTACTTAAAAATGGATATGACGTACACATTTTTGAAGCAACAGACCGAATTGGTGGGATGATGATGTGGGGAATCCCTGAATATAGACTTCCTAAAGAAGTTGTAAACAGGGATGTAAGATTAATTAAAGACCTTGGTGCAGAGATATACTATAACAAGGCCCTTGGTGAGGATTTTACACTCAAAGAATTAAAAGAAAAATATGACGCAGTATTTATAAGTATTGGTGCCAAAAAGACCAGAAGACTTGGCATACCTGGAGAGGAGTTAAATCCAGAAGGATATTATGATGCCCTGGAATTTTTAAGGAAATATAATAATAATGAGCCAGTTAAGCTGGGTAAAAAAGCAATTGTTGTTGGAGCTGGTAATGTTGCCATGGATTGTTGTAGGTCATTAAGAAGGCTTGGTGTAGAAGAAGTATTAGTGGTCTATAGAAGGACTGAAAAAGAGATGCCTGCACATCAGGAAGAATATGAAGCTGCCTTAAGAGAAGGAGTTAAATTTCAATTTCTCCAAAATCCCACAAGGATTATTGTTGAAGATGGAAAGATAGTTGGAGTTGAGCTTGTAAAGATGAAATTAGGTGAGCCAGACGCATCTGGAAGGAGGAGACCAGAGGTGATTGAGGGTTCAGAGTTTGTAATTGAGACAGATATGCTCATTCCTGCCATTGGACAACAGATTGATCTAAGTTGGCTGGACAATGAGAAAGACCTAAAAATAAAAAAGACAAAACGGAATACTATAGCCGTTGATAAAGATACCCTCATGACAGATGAAGAGGGAATTTTTGCTGGTGGAGACTGTGTCTTGGGCCATGCAACATTGATTGAAGCTGCAGCACAAGGAAAGAGGGCTGCAACCTACATTGACCAATACCTAAGATATGGTAAATTTGAGATAAAAGATTCTCAAATGATATCTGATATGTTGAAAGATACTGGCCTTTTTACAGAATCCCAATTTGTGGATTATTTTGAATCAGAAATAAACAAAAAGATGTTAATAGAAGAGACCCCCCTTATTATTAAGAAAAAGGCGGATCCAGAAAATATAATTATAACACCTATGGATGCAATAACAGATGCAGATAGGTGCCTTAGATGTTATAAAGTGATTTTAGTTGGGTTTGATAAAGGAGGTGATACCAATGATTAGTCTTACAATAGATGGTGTTAAAATAGAAACTAATCCTGGTAAAACAATTTTAGAAGTTTGTCAGGAAAATGATATATATATTCCAACTCTATGTTATTTAAAGAGGCTTGGGGCTATAGGCACTTGCAGGATGTGTCTTGTTGAAATAGAAGGTCTGACTATTCCTGTTGCCAGTTGCACCACTAAGGCAAAAGATGGAATGGTAATACATACAAATACAGATAGATTAGATAGACTTAGGAGGGAAAATCTAAAGATATTAATTGCCCATCATCCTATATCAATTTTTTCCTCAATAGATGAGGACAATGAATTGCTTTCCCTTGTCCATAGATATGGGATTACTCCAGCAGAAATATATGAATATGGAACTGAACCAATAGAATATCATAAATCAAAGCATCCATCTCCAGTTCTTAAATACAATCCCAATAGATGTATATTATGTGGAAGATGTATTGAGGCATGTACAGAGGTGTGTAGAGTTGGTGCACTTATGTATGATGGAAAAGGGGCATCAGCAGTTGTTAATGCACAACAAAAAACAATATTTTATTCTCCTGAGTGTATTTCTTGTGGAGAATGTCTATCAGTATGTCCTGTCAATGCCATAGAATTTGAAAAGGCAAGATATGATGTTCCAAAATGGGCAACAAAGGATGTTGAAACAATATGTCCTTATTGTGGTGTTGGTTGTACTGTTATTTATAGGGCAACTGACCAGGAGATTATTGGGGTTGAGAAAAAATATGAAAAAGGGGTCAACAAAGGTAGCCTGTGTGTAAAAGGAAGGTTTGGATATGATTTTGTAACAAATAAAAACAGATTAAAGACTCCTCTTTTGCGGCAGTCAAATGGATTTGTTCCAATATCATGGGATGAGGCATATGATATAATCAGAGTAAAATTAATGGAGATAAAAGCAAAATATGGTCCAGATGCAATTATGGGACTTTCTTCTGCAAAATCTAGAAATGAGGACAATTATCTTTTTCAGAAATTTATAAGGGCTGCAATTGGTACAAACAACGTAGACCACTGCGCCCGTCTCTGACACTCCTCAACAGTGGCCGGGCTGGCCGCAACATTTGGTGCAGGTGCCATGACTAATTCCATAGATGACATGACAAAGGCAGATGTAATCTTCGTAATAGGCTCAAATACAACAGAGGCCCATCCAGTAATTGGTACCATGATAAAAAGAAGCGTAGATGTCAGGGGCGCTAAGCTAATTGTATGTGATCCAAGAAGAATAGAACTTACAAAATTTGCCTTCCTGTGGCTTAGACATAAACCTGGAACAGATGTTACCCTGCTAAATGGTATAGCCCATATCCTTTATGAAAAAGGGATGTGGAATAGAGAGTTTGTGGAAAATCGAACTGAAAATTTTGACAAATATTTAGAGGTAATTCGTGAATATACGCCAGATAAAGTAAGTTCAATATGCGAAATTAGTGTGGAACAACTAAACAGGGCAGCTGAGTTAATTGGATCTGTTACCAATGTGTCCTTTGTATATGCAATGGGTATAACCCAGCATAAAAATGGAACCGATGTGGTGAAATCAGTTGCAAATTTGGCTCTTTTGACTGGAAATGTAGGTAAAGAGAGAAGTGGAGTAAATCCTTTGAGGGGTCAGAATAATGTGCAGGGCGCATGTGATATGGGAGCACTTCCAGATGTTTTGCCAGGATATATGAGCGTTAGGGACCATAATGTTAGACGGTTATTTGAGGTGGTATGGGGAGTCCAAAGTCTTCCAGATAAACCTGGAACCAGGGCATCTCTCATTAGCCATGAGATAGATAAGGGCAATATCAAGGCCCTTTATATAATGGGAGAAAATCCAGTATTGACCGATGCTAATTTGACTGGTTTAAAAAATTCCTTTGAAAAGCTGGAGTTTATGGTGGTTCAAGACATCTTTTTAAGTGATACTGCAAAATATGCAGACCTAATCCTTCCAGCCACGTCATCATTTGAGAGTTATGGCACATATACAAATACTGAGAGGCGTGTTCAATTGGTAAGACCTGTTTTAGAACCAGTTGGAAATTCAAGACCAGACTGGATGATTTTAAGGGATCTTATGAGACATTTTCAAATCAGTGCTGATTATTCCTCACCTGAGGATATATTTAATGAGATTCGAAAGGTAGTGCCCCAGTATAGGGGAATTACATATGAGAGGCTGAAAAAAGGTGGTATTCAGTGGCCATGTCCATCTGAAAACCATCCTGGGACTAAATTCTTATACAAAGATAAGTTTAACACACAAAGTGGAAAGGCAAAATTTGATCCTGCAATTCAGCCTTCATATGAGGAAGATTTTAAAGATTATAAATATACCCTTACAACTGGAAGGGTTATATACCACTACCATACTGGCACCATGACCAGAAGGAGCTATGCCCTTGATAAATTGGCTCCTCAAGGATATGTGTGCATAAATCCCGACGATGCCAGGGAAATTGGAATTGAGAAAGAGGGCAAAGTAAGATTAAAATCAAAGGTAGGTGAGTTAGTAGCACCTGTTAAGATAACTGATGTGGTTCCAAGAAAAGTGATATTTTCCACCTTCCACTTCTCTGAACTCCCAATAAATACTTTAACATCAGAAAGACTGGATCCTGTGTGCAACATACCAGAATTTAAAGTGATCCCTGTGAATATTGAACCTGTTGATTCGTGATTCGTAATTCGTGATTGGTGATTGGTGGATTAGTGATTAGTGGATTGTGATTTGTAGGGGCAATTCATGAATTGCCCCTACCAGGGATTGTTGATTTGGGATTGCGGATTCACCCATTGATCCGTGATTGGTGAGTGGTGGATTAGTGATTGGTGGATTTGTGATTTGTAGGGGCAATTTATGGATTGCCCCTACTTGTAATTGGGGATTAATCCAAAGAGGGCGCCTTTACAAATTTCTTGATAGTTTTTCATCTCTGATATACAAATCTTCCTTTACAACCTTACTCTATAAAAATTGAGGGGCTTTTTATGGGAGTGTTTAGACTTTGTGTAGGGCTTTTAAAGGGTGTCAGGGATGTCAAAGGTCTGTCTTTGAAGAGGCAAATTAAAAGGGACCTAAATATAGACTTAGATGATGTGAGATTGATCAAAGTTTATACAATAGTAGGTCTAGAGAAAAAATACATAGATGAAATAATTGACAAAGGCATATTACACGATCCTGTTATAAACTTGGCTTCTCCTAAACCCCTTGCAAAGGGATTTGATTGGATAATTGAGGTGGGATTTAGACCTGGTGTTACTGACAATGAAGGCAGAGTTGCCAAGGAGGCAATAAAAAACGGTCTTGGTATTGAAGATAGAGATGAGCTAGGTGTGTATTTTTCAACCCAGTATTTGATTTGCGGAAAATTAGAGAAAAAACAAGTAGAGCACATAGCAAGGGATCTTCTCTGCAATGAATTAATTGAAGAGTTTAGAATAAAATCAAAATATGAATGGGAAGACTCTCCTGGATTTGATATCAAAATCCCTAAAGTCACAGGCAAATCATCTGATAAAGTTGAAGTGATAAAAATAAGTGAGATGGATGATGATGAGCTCATGGAATTGAGCAGACAGAGGGTTTTAGCCCTGAGTTTAGACGAGATGCAGGTTATAAAAAATTACTACTCACAGGAGAATGTTAGGGCATACAGGAAAAAGATTGGTCTTGCACAAGATCCAACAGATGTGGAATTAGAGGCCATAGCCCAGACATGGTCTGAACACTGCAAACACAAGATCTTTAATGCAAAAATTGAATATATTGAAAAAAATACCAATAAGAAAAGAACAATAAATAGCCTATTTAAGACATATATTCAAAAGTCCACAGAGATATTGAGAAAGAGAATGGGAGATAAAGACTTTTGTCTATCTGTTTTTAAAGACAATGCTGGAGTCATTAAATTTGATGAAGATTACAGTGTGTGTATTAAGGTAGAGACCCATAATAGCCCATCAGCCCTGGACCCTTACGGAGGTGCATTAACTGGTATTGTTGGCGTAAATAGGGATCCAATGGGGACTGGTCTTGGTGCAAACTTGCTTTGCAACACAGATGTATTTTGTTTTGCATCTCCATTTTATGATAAACCCCTTCCACCTAGACTGCTCCACCCAAGAAGGGTCTTAGAGGGAGTGAGAAAAGGGGTTGAAGATGGGGGAAATCAGTCTGGGATTCCCACAGTAAATGGAGGACTTGTTTTTGATGAAAGATATCTTGGAAAGCCCCTTGTGTTTTGCGGAACAGTTGGAATTATGCCAAGGCTTATAAATGGTAGGCCATCCCATGAAAAAAGGGCAGAAAAAGGTGACCTTGCTGTTATGGTAGGGGGACGTGTGGGTAAGGATGGAATACATGGGGCAACTTTTTCTTCAGAGGCCTTACACGAAGGATCTCCAGCAACTGCAGTGCAAATTGGCGATCCAATAACCCAAAAAAAGATGTATGATTTTTTGATGAAGGCAAGGGATTTGGGCCTTTACAATGCAATTACTGATAACGGCGCAGGAGGACTTTCTTCCTCAATGGGTGAGATGGCACAGGATTGTGGAGGGTGTGAGATTGACCTTAAAAAGGTCCCTTTAAAATACGATGGACTTGTTCCCTGGGAGATACTCTTATCTGAAGCACAGGAAAGGATGAGTGTGGCTGTTCCAAAACAAAATATAGACAAATTTTTGCAACTTGCAAAAGAGATGGATGTTGAGTCCACAATTTTAGGTGAATTTAATGATTCAGGCTATTTTAGGGTAAGGTATGGGGAAAAAATAGTGGCAGAGCTTGATATGGAGTTTTTCCATGAAGGTGTGCCTCAAATGAAATTAAAGGCAATATGGGATCCCCCTTCCCAAAAGCCATTTATTGTGCCTGAAAAGGCAAAGGAAAATCCAAAACAGATCTTGCGGAATATGCTCTCTAGGCTCAATATTTGTTCAAGGGAATATGTGATCCGTCAATATGACCATGAGGTACAAGGGGGGAGCACAATAAAACCACTGGTTGGTGAATTTTTAGACGGCCCATCAGACGCAGCAGTTATCAGGCCCATTTTGACAAAGGATAGGGGGTTGGTTGTATCTAATGGTATATGTCCACGCTACAGTGATTTAGATACATATTGGATGATGGCCTGTGCAATTGACGAGGCAATTAGAAATGCAATTTCTGTTGGGGCAAATCCCTATCATATGGCAGGGGTGGATAATTTTTGCTGGTGCGATCCTGTTCAGTCTGAAAAGACCCCTGATGGCCATTATAAACTTGCCCAACTTGTCAGGGCAAATATGGCACTTGCACATTTTTGTATGGGCTTTGGTGTGCCCTGTATTTCTGGCAAGGACTCCATGAAAAATGATTATGTAATGGGAAATATTAAAATCTCTATTCCTCCAACAGTGCTGTTTTCATTAATTAGCGTAATCCCTGATGTACATAGATGTGTTACCTCTGATTTCAAAGAATCAGGAGAATGCATCTATATCCTTGGTCTTACAAAGGATGAAATGGGCTCCTCAGAATTTGCTTTAGAAATGAACATAAAAGCAGGTTATGTCCCACAGGTAGATTTGCTTTCAGCAAGAAATCGTTACAAAAAGATGTATGAAGCAATACAAATGGGGATCATATCATCCTGCCACGATATATCTGATGGAGGACTGGGAATTTGCGTGTGTGAAATGGCAATTGGCGGTGATTTAGGGGCAGTTATCGATATAGATGCGGTGCCTTGTTGTCCCGCTCAAATGGAATTTGAAAAAATTATGTATTCTGAGTCTCCATCAAGGTTTGTTGTTGGAGTACCAAAAGATAAGAAAGATGAATTTGAGGCTTTGTTTAAAGGGGACTTTTGTTCATATATTGGTGAAGTTACAAAACAAAAGCAAGTAGTGTTTAAATATAAAGGTAAAGAGAGAATAAGGGATAGTGTTGACAAAATAAGATATTTCTGGAAAAAGACCCTGGATTTTTAGGAGGAGTGTGAACAGAGCAGGACTAAACAACTATGACACATTCTATTTTTTTTGCTTTCATATCTTTTATTTTAGGTGCTTGTCTTGGTAGCTTTTACAATGTCTGTATCTATAGATATATTGCTGGAGAATCTATAGTTACTCCTAGATCTCATTGCCCAAAATGTTCCCATGTGCTTTCATGGTGGGAGAATATCCCTCTAATTAGTTATTTGATTTTAAGAGGTAGATGTTTAAAATGCGGGGAGAAGATTTCTATTAAATATCTAGTTGTTGAGTTGATATCAGCTATATGGGCCTTGGGTGTTTATCTGAAGTTTGGTTTTTCAATTCCATTTTTTATTTTCCTCCTATTTGGAGGTATTTTTATAATTCTTAGCTTTATTGATTTAGAGATCTTTATCCTCCCAGACGAGTTAACCCTATCTGGAAGTATCTTAGCTTTTTTAAGTGCCCCATTAATTGGAGTACCTTTTAAATTGTCGTTTTGGGGCGCAGTTGTTGGTGGGGGATTTTTTTTATTAATTCAGCAGGGATACAAACTAATTAAAGGCAGAGAAGGGCTTGGAACAGGTGATATAAAACTCATGTTTATGATTGGAGCGTTACTAGGTGTTAGTGCAATTCCTTTTGTGGTGTTTGTTGGCTCAATTATGGGACTTTTGGGTGGTCTTTATTATCTGAAAAAGCAAAATCAAACCACTCAAAACCCAATTCCCTTTGGACCTTTTTTGTGTTTAGCAGCATGTTTGTATATGCTCATTGGTAAAGAGGTTATTTTATGGTATTTAGGGTTGTTAAGTAAATAAATCCAATAACTATATCTAAAAGATATTAAGAAAAATTGAGGTGAGAAAAAATGGGATATAGATTTTTAAAAGAATATTCAGAAGATCAGTTAAGGGATATTCAATTAAAAGGGCTTAAATGGACAGTGGAGCATGTGTATAATGGCAGTGAATTTTATAGAAAAAGACTAAAAGAACATGGAATCTCGCCTGAAGATATCAAATCTTTAGATGACTTAAAGCATCTTCCATTTACAACAGCAGAGGATTTGAGAGAAAATTATCCCTTTCCTTTTTTATCAGTTCCCATGAAGGATGTTATAAGGATTCATGCATCCTCTGGTACAACTGGAAAGAGAAAGATTTTGGCCTATACAAAGAATGATGTGGAAGTATGGAAGATGATGATGGCCAGGTGTTTTGAGATAGCTGGTCTCACTGAAGAAGATAGGGTGCAGATTGCAGTTGGATATGGACTGTGGACAGCAGGAGTTGGATTTCAGCTTGGATGTGAACATTTTGGGGCAACTGCATTGCCAATTGGTCCTGGGAATATGGAGATTCATTTACAATTTTTGCAGGATTTAAAACCCACATGCCTTTGTTCAACTGCCTCTATGGCACTTTTGCTTTCTGAGGAAGTTAACAAAATGGGTCTTAATCCTGAAGATATTTCTTTAAAAAAGGCCATATTTGGTGCTGAGCCACATACCCCTAAGATGAGGAAAAGGATAGAGCAAATTCTTGGGCTAGAAGATTCCTTTGATATTCCAGGTATGACAGAGTTGTATGGTCCAGGTACTGGCTTAGAGTGTTCAGCGCACTCTGGAATTCACTATTTTGCAGATATCTTTATCTTGGAGATAATTAATCCAGATACCCTTGAGCCTGTTGAAGATGGAGAGATTGGAGAGATGGTGGTGACTACTTTAAGAAAAGAGGCTGCCCCGCTAATTAGATACAGGACAAGGGATTTGTCCAGAAAGATTCCAGGTGAGTGTCCATGTGGATTAAGGCTTCCAAGGCACGACAGGATTGTTGGAAGATCAGATGATATGATTATTTTTAGAGGGGTTAATATATATCCAACTCAACTTGCAGAGATTTTGGAAAGAATCCCAGAGGTGAGCAGTGAATATCAAATAGAGTTATCTAGAAAAGATGGACTGGATCATATGAAATTAAAGGTGGAGCGGGCTGAATATGTGACAAAGGACATGGATGAAAATCTTAAGAAAACCATCAGCGATCTCTTAAGAAAGAAGTTATTGGTGAGAATTGAAGTGGAGCTTGTGGACATTGGAAAACTGCCGCGTACCTTTGCAAAATCAAAAAGAGTTATTGATATGAGGGACTAATTGCGTGTAATGCCCCCAAAAGTAAAGACAAATTTTAAAAAAATTTAGTTATGTTAAAAATTTCTTTGTCCATGGTGGTTATTAATAGGTCCATTGCTTCTATTTAAAAAAGCAATGGACCTTAAGGATAAGGCTATGGATTCATTTCATAGGTATCCACTAAAGACAGAATATAGTCTTTATAAATCTTTTCAAATCTATTGTCATCAACTTGTGGTTTTCTAACCATCTTTAGACAGTATTCCATCTGTTTTGGAGATGAACATCTTTTGTGGTAAAGTTGAACAGCAAATCTTGAAAAATCTCTAACCATAAAGTCAAATATTTGATCTAGCAACATAACATCAGTATTGTTAAATTCAGCCTCTTCTAAAATTAATTGTCCATATGCAACCAAAGAGAAAAGCTCGCCCAATTGCAATAAGTAATCAATATCCTTGGCCTGTTCCTTGGTTGGTGGGTCAGCCATAAGCATCTGTTTAAAAAGTTCCACTTGTTCTTTAAAAATCCTCAGATTTGGAAAATCAAATTTATTGTAGATGAGATTGTAATCGTGGAACAGAACTTTTGAAAGCCCCCCAGTTGGACCTTGATTAAATAGAAAATCGTCATTTTTGGCATCTGTTCTCTTTGGAATAGGATCAAATTCTTTGGGATTAAAGAAGTAGTTGGGCATAAATTTTACAACTAAAGCCATGTTTACATGAACAGTACCTTCAAGTTTTGGAAGTGCTCTAATATCTCTAGTAGCCATTTCAAAATATACATCTTTTTCAAATCCTTTTGCAGCAATAACATCCCACAAAAGATTTATTACTTCTTCTCCTTGAGTTGTTACTTTCATCTTAACCATTGGATTATATAAAAGATATCTTCTATCATCTAATGATGCACTTCTCATATAATCTATAGCCCTTGAAGAGAACATTTTCATTGCAACCAGTCTTGTATATGCATCAAGGAAAAGTTGTTTAATATGAGGAAATTCTGTTACAAATTTACCATATAAATTTCTTTTTGAAGCATGATTTAAAGCTTCATAAAATGCATGTGTGCATATACCTATTGATGCCCATCCTAAATTCAATTTTCCTACGTTGATTGTATTCAACGCATCATCCCATGATTTTTTACCTTTGGATAAAATATCATTATCTGTTATTGGATATGAATGCAGAGCAAGTTCTGCAACATAGTTTTGTGAATTTACAACATTTTTAACACATTCATAATTTTCATGCTTTGGATCAACAACAAAGAAAACAAAATCATCAGTTTCAGAATCTTTACCAAAAATAGATACAAGTGCAGCGGCATTTCCATTTCCTATGTAATATTTACCGCCATCTGCAACATACTTTCCATCTCCTAAAGGAGTTAACATCATTTCTGTGGAATATAAGTCTGCTCCATGGGCCTTTTCTGAAAGACCAAAGGCAAATATCCCACCATCTTCTAAGAGCTTAACAGTCTTTTTCTTTACCTCTTCATTTTCACCCATCCAAATTGGACCAAGTCCCAAAATGGTTACTTGCCAAGTGTACCAATAAGGAAGTCCATAAAACCCTAGAATCTCATTTAAAACACAATTTCTGTAAGTGTCCCATCTCTTGTCAGGATCATCAGAATAAGAAGATGGGGTTAATAGGGTTGCAAATAATCCCTTGTCCTTTTGAAAATCCAAAAAGTCTTGATACCACACCCTCTCGTGATCATCCTCTTTGATCTTAGCAAGTCCTTTGTGTTCAAAAAAATCAACTGTCTCTTTCATCAACTCCTTTGATTTGTAGTCTAAGTTTTCAAATTTTTCTTTTTTTGGATTTAATAACATAATCTGCCTCCTCAATTATTTTGTATACTAAATTTTTATTTAAAAAATAAAGGGCCTAAAAATTAAGCCCTTTAACCTGTAACTTGTAACTATTTGTTAATCTTTTTCAATAAAATCCTTTAACAGCCTTTTAAAAAGAACCTTTTCTTGTTCACTAAAACCAACTAACAACTCTTCATTTGCCTTTTCTCTTTCTATTATTAATTTATCTTTCAATTCATTTGCTTTTTTTGATGGATAGAGCTTATAAAGCCTTCTATCCAACTGGTCATTTTCTTTTATTATCCAACCACCTTCAACCATTCTATCAATAACACCAGACAAAGTAGCCCTATCTAATATTAAGATCTTGCTTAAATCTGTGGCACTAATCCCTGGACTGTACCATAATGCCTCTAGAACCAAATGTTGAATATTTGTTAATCCATAAGGGAATATTCTCTTTTTGAATTTACCATGTGCCTTTTGATATGCCTTGCCTAAGAGAAATACTAGACACTCGGGCAAATCATTGGGGAGTTTAGGCAACTTATCCTCCTTAAAAAACATTGACCTGAATATTAATTAGATTTCAAGAGATAAGTCAACCCATTTGAAAAGAGTAATTTTTTGAAATGAATTAAGTAGATTATATGCTATCAATAAAATGGGTAAGTTAAATTTGTCTTGCCTCAGACGGAGTTGGAATTTTTCTCAAGATATGTTAGCTAAAAAATACAAATAGCAAAAAGGTGCCGGGCGAATAATAAAAGTTTTACAGTGATATAGACCACTTTCTAGTTAGTCTTATTCTTGACAGTCCGTTTTACCCATTCACGCATCTACACATTCACCCTCTACGTTCTAAGTTCTACGTTCCAGGTTCATGGGTTTATTGAGTTTATTGGGGTTAACCCTTATACCCATACACCCTTGTATTCAGAGTAAATATCCTCTGTCCATATGGGGTGTCTTCTACAATATAACCTTTTTCTTTGAGGC
>NZ_JBMYBT010000002.1:0-3365 GCF_053993635.1 Desulfothermus sp.
TTTATCAGAAGTCTTAGATTAAAATGGAGCTTCGTCAATACCACTTGCTTCAGATGGAAAGGCAGGTCCAAGGTCTTCTTCTGAAAATGGATCACTAGGTGTTTTTGTCTTGGCCTGTGCTGCTTCCTGTGCTGCTGCCTGTGATTCTAAAAAAATCACCCTTTGTGCCCTAATTTCTGTTGTATATCTATCCTGCCCCTGGTTGTCTGTCCATTTTCTCGTCTGCAAGGAACCTTCTACAAGTACAAGCCGCCCTTTACTCAAATAATTGGCCACACTTTCTGCTTGTTTTGCCCACACTACAATTCTGTGCCACTCTGTTTTTTCCTGTCTGTTACCATCTTTGTCAGTATATGTCTCACTGGTGGCCAGAGGAAAGTTTACCACGGGGGTACCAGATGGTGTGTATCTAAGTTCAGGATCCCTTCCCAGTCTTCCAATTAGGATAACCTTATTATAACTTCCAGCCATTTAATTTTTCTCCTTTTTTTTTGTATGTTAAAAGCTCTTTTTGAATTAATAGACAAAGCTCATCTAAAGTGTATTCTTGTTTTCTCGTAAGTTCTAAAAATTCACATGCTACAACATTTTTATCATGGTGTACCCTTATAACCCTGGCCTTGAGATTGCGTAATATAATTTTTCTTTTAAAGATTATAGATAGATACAAAACTTGATCTTTATAGAATTTATCTTTATCCTTATCTTTTTCAGCTATAAAAGCAACACCGTATGTGTTTAAATCTTTAACACTAAATAATTTTTTTTCTTTTTGGCTTAAGAAAACAATTACAAGCAAATCTTTGTGATAAACTCTATAGCAGCGTCTTTTCCCTATCCTGCCTTTGTATACAAAGATTAGATCTTCTAAGTCTATCATTTAATTTCTCTTTCTAAAATGATGCTTACACGTCTATTTTTTTGTCTATTTTCTGGAGAGATATTTGGCACAAGAGGCCTTGTATCTGCCAGTCCAGTTGCAGTCATCCTGTCTGGACTTATACCCAAGGAGCTTAAAAACCTGAGGACATTTACTGCCCGCATAGTGGAAATTTCCCAGTTATCCTTAAAACGACTATTAGGTGATGGGGGGATATCATCTGTATGTCCCACAATGTTTATACGTTCATAAGGGTATTTGAGTAAAAAATTTCGTAGTTTTCTTAGAACTTCCTTGCCCTTTGACGAGAGTTTTACCTGGCCTGGGGCAAAAAGTACATCTCCAGCTATGTCAATTATGATTTTGCCTTTGTGAAATTTTGCTCCAAGTATTCCTTCGATACCGTGCTGTGAAAAATAGAAATTGAAATCTGCAAAGACCTTCCTTTGTTGTTTTATTATCTGGTGGGCAAGACGAACCTCTTCTAAAAGTATACCTTCTTCATTCTTAGTATTTGCCTTAATCCCTTGTATCTTGGATGCGCCGCCTCCCACCAAGGCCTTTTTTACAGAAAGCATGTAAGAGTTAAATATCTTTTTATTAATTGAGGAAAAAGAATACATGAGAATAAAAAATGTAAGTAACAACATGGACATGTCTGCAAAGGTCTGCAGCCATGTGCCTTCACATTCTTCTTCATATGTGTCATCAAAGTCCAATTTATCTTTCATATTTTCTTTCCTTTGGAGGTACAAAAGAAGATAATTTTTCGTAAACAAATCTTGGGTTATTATTTTGCAAAATACACTTGGCCCCTTCAAATATTATTTGAAGGTGCAAAACTTCTGCCCTGGTTCTGCTTTTTAGTTTTCCTGCTATTGGCAAAAAGATTAAGTTGGATAATACCGAACCATAAAAGGTGGTTAAGATGGCCACTGCCATAGCAGGTCCAATTGCTTCAGGATCTTTTAATGAAGCCAGCATTTGCACAAGGCCAATTAAAGTCCCCACCATACCAAATGCAGGGGCATAATTGGCCATGGTCCTAAATATATCCTGTATTAAAAAATGCCTTTGTTTTAAAGAGGCAATTTCAATGTGAAGGGTCTCTTCGATTAACTCATTATCTGCATTATCTGCAATTAATTGGCAGGTCTTTTTTAAAATGTTGTTATCTGTTTCTATATTTTCAAGAGCCAATAACCCTTCCCTTCTAGATATATCAGCTATTTTTACCATTAAATTTACCACATCATTTGCACTTCGCTTTTTGGTTACAAAAATTTTAAAAGCTGCTTTTATAGAATTGTAAATATCTGGGACGGGAAAGGTTATACATGTAGATGCAAATGTTCCTCCTATGACTATCATAAGACCCGGGATATTTAGAAATACATTATATTGGCCACCTAAAATTATGGCGCCAATTAAAAGAGAAAAGCCAATTATGAGTCCAAAAAGGGTTGCAATATCCATATGTTTACAGTTATATGAAGATCCACTGTTTTTTATTCTAAAAAAGGAGAAAGATAAATGTCAAAGGAAATTTTTAAAGAAATAATTTTAGCTAAAGAATATATTGAAAATCAACTCAAAAATATTAAAAGGCCTGAGATTGGAATTGTATTGGGTACTGGACTCAGTGAGATTGGGGATAAAATAGATAAAGAAGTTGAAATATTTTACAAGGATATTCCAAATTTTCCTGTGTCTACTGTTGATACCCATAAGGGAAAAATGATTTTTGGAAATATCTCAGGGAAAAGTGTAGTTATCATGCAGGGTAGGGTGCATCTTTATGAAGGATATTCGCCCCAGGATGTTTGCTTTGGAATAAGGTTAGCTGGACTCCTAGGAATTAAGACCATTATTTTGACCAATGCAGCTGGTGCCATTAATCCTCAATTTAAAGAAGGCAATATAATGGTGATATCAGACCATATAAATTTTCAGGGGAAAAATCCCTTAGTTGGTCCCAATATAGATGAGCTTGGAGAAAGATTTCCAGACATGTCTTGTGTATATGATAAAGATTTGATTGAACTGTCCTTGGAAGCGGGCATTGACTTAGGATTTAGATTGGAGAAAGGTGTATATGTGGCGGTCTTAGGCCCAAGCTTAGAGACCCCTGCTGAAACAAGGGCATTTAAGAGATTAGGTGGAGATGCAGTAGGCATGTCCACTGTAATGGAGGCCATAGCTGCTAGACATATGGGACTAAAGGTGTTAGGACGCTCCTGTTTGACCAATAAGAATCTGCCTGATTGTATGAAAGAGACTTCTTTTGAGTATATTGTAGAGCAGGCTAATAAGACATCAAGAAGATTGATTAAACTTTTGATTGAGATTGTGAAGAGAATATAAATAAAAATAATTGTCGAGGGGAGATAAAACATGAAAGATTACAAAGATACTCTAAATTTGCCTAAAACAAAATTTCCCATGAAGGCCAATTTGCCTAAAAATGAGCCAAAGATGTTGGAGT
>NZ_JBMYBT010000003.1:0-5142 GCF_053993635.1 Desulfothermus sp.
TCTTTTTTGGTATTTTCTATTTTTTCAAAATCTAATATTCCCATTAAATCTGGATTACTTTTTTGTGGCATAAGTTCTATATTTGGCCTAATCTTAAGGGAACTAGCTGCAATTTTGATGTTTTCAATTACAGCACCACAGGATATTATAGATGCTATTTGATCCACATTAAAAAAAGACTGGTCCCTTTCAGGATCTAAATACACACAAATCTTTCTGTCTTCTATAGCGAACTTCCAAGGTTGTGCATTATCCCCAGATGGTGCCATAACTCCAGCACTTAATAGATAATTAACTGTTTTCTCTGAAAATAACTCTATATCCTTCTCGCTGGGTACTTCAGGCAATTTGATAGACTCTTCATAAGGATCTAATTTTAAAATAAATTTTTGAATAAGTATTTTTTTTAACCTTTGTAAATAGTTTTTGTTTCCCCCTCTAAGTTTTCCTTTAACAAATTTTCCACGAAATGGATCAAACTGCACAAAAAAAGGTACAGGTCTTATTTTCCCCTTATTTAACAATATCTTTAAGACCTCTACCCCTGCCATAGCAGCACAAAGGTTACAAGCTACAATAGATGATGGCCCCTTTTGGGCCTTTAGATCCACTTTACTCTTATCAATATATTTTATGTGTAACCCCTTTGGCGCCAGACCAAGGGCAAAATTTAAATATTTCTCAAGTTCCGGCATACCATCGTATACATCAAAATACTCATCAAATGACATACCTGCATTAGGTGCAAAAACTAAAACTGCTGACCCAAATCCCAAAGGAGCTGCAGTGACCACATAAATTCCTTTTTCCCTTGCCCTATTAAATAGCTCACGTCTAATATCAAACTCAAAAAAATCAAGGCCATCTACAACCACATCTACATCCTCTAAAAACTCATCCACATTATCTGAATACAGCCCTTTTTCAAAGAGATTTATTTCCAAATAGGGGTTAATGTCTATTGCCTCTTTTGCCATACAATGAATCTTTGGTTTATTTAAATTAGAAACTTTTGCCCCATACTGTCTATTGATATTCACTATATCAAATCTATCAAAATCAGCTAGATTAAATTTACCAACTCCAAGTCTTGTTAAAGTAACCAAATGAATTCCACCTACTCCCCCCATACCTGGTATAGCAACTTTTGACTTTCCTAATATTTCCATATCTTTTTCAGAGAGTATACCTATATTTCTGGAAAATGCCTTCTTTATAAACTCCTCTTTGGAGTCTATCCCAAATTGTATCAATAGGTTATTTAATTCCTCTTGCATAAAAAACCTCTCTTTAATCCTTTTTCACCATTAATATACATGGCAAAAGTATTAAATCCCCAATAAGTGCAGTTATCATAATGATTGATGTTAGCATCCCAAAATCAAAGGTTGGATGAAATTTACTTGTTACCAATACTGCAAATCCAAAAAACAATATAATAGATGAACTTATTATAGCCCTACCCTTATTTTTTAGGGTTATCTCAACAGCATTTTGAATGGACATTTTATGCTCACGTCTCATTTTTAAATATTCTGTTAAAAAATGGATGGTATCATCCACAGCAATACCTATAGCAACTGCTGAAATTAGTGCAGTTGCAGTATTTAAGGTTATGCCCAATATTCCCATAATTGCAAAATTAATTAGTATTGGCAATATATTTGGTATTAAACTTATAATCCCTATTGTAAGGGACCTCAAAACTATTATCATAATTATAGAAATAGCTATACCTGCATAGAGAAGGCTCTTTATCTGACTATTTACTAAAGCATCAATTATAATAACCTGTTGTAAGGCCCGTCCTGTTACCATTGCCTTAATACACTTCGGTGTATTTTTTTTAAGAAACTTCTCTATCTTGTGTATAATAATCCTCTGCCTTGACGAAGAGTGTTCAGAAAGTCTTATTGAAATCCTTGTTTCATCAAAAGATTCTGTTACTAAATCATCAATAGTTGATATATCAAATAAAAGCAAAAATTGAGATACCATATTTTTTGTATCAGGTATTCTATACCATTTTTCATCCTCATTGTGAAAGGATTTATTCATTTCCTTTAAGTAATCATTTAAACTAATTACCTTATCAACACCTGGTATTTTACTTATATAATTTTGCACTTGTTCAATATAATACAATTTTTTTGGATCTTTAAACCCATCTATATCTGTTTTCAAATAAACATCTAAAGACCCGGTTCCACACAGATTTCTTTCAACAAACATTAAATCTTTATATTCTTTGGTAGAGGGCATAAAAAATCTATTTAAATCAGTTTCCACTTTAACTTTTGATGCCCCCCAAATAGAGAATAAACATAAAATTATAAAGAAAAGTAATAGCTTAAATGTATATTTACTGGTAAAATAATAAATCTTTTCTGTTGACCTACTTATAAAATCTTGTTTCTTTGAGAAGTCCCTAAACACCCATTTTGAAGGGGAAAATCTAAGTATTGGTGGAATAAGAAAAAAGGCATAAAAAAATTCAAATATCATTCCGCAAGAAGACATCAAAGCAAAATCCCTAATTGGAGATAACTCACTGCTAATTAAAGAGAAAAAACCTATTGCAGTTGTTAGGGTTGTTAAAAAACATGGAAGAAAGAGTCGTCTTATAATTGAGCAAAGGGCATCAATTTTACTCATATCTTTTAACAGGGAAGAATCCAAATGGGAAAATATATGAACTGTATCTGCAAGAGACATGGACATAATAAGGGGAGGGACTATAGATGTCACATTGTGAAGGGCAATCCCTGTTAATCCAAAAACACCCATAGTGGACATCATACATGCAGAAATATTTAGAACTGCTACAAGTACCAGATATGGCTTTTTAAAAAAAATCCAAATAACCAAAAGGACAAGGGTATAGGTAATAGGTATAAACACCCTTAAATCCCTTTTCATATATTGGCTTAAGGCAAAGTCAGTAATGGTCCAGCCAGCTTTATGAAAAACAAAATAGTCAGAATACTTATTTAGGACTTTATCAACCTGGTTTAATAATTTTTCTCTATAATCGGGATCATTATGTCTTATATATGCAAATACAACTATTGCAGTTGTAGATCCATCCTTTGATATCAAGTTATCTCTATAAAGTGGATTTTGTATTGCTTCTCTTTTTAACGCTCTACACTTCTTTACAGAGTTTGGTACATCTTCTAAAAAATCTTTTACTTCAAAATAATCTTCGCCTCCTTTTATATCATCTACATTAGCTAATGATATAACATCCTTTGCTAATTTTATTGATTCTAATTCTTTTGTTAATTCTTTTAAAATGAGAAGCTTTTGGGGAGTAAATAAATCTTCATCCTTAAATGCTATAACAAAAAATTCATCGCTACCAAAAATTTCTCTAAATTTATCATAAAATTTTCTGGCCGGATTATCTTTTAAATCAAAATAATCTACATTATTAACTGTCTTTATCTTGGGAAGATATGAAGAAAAGAAAATTAACACCAAAACGCATAACAATAAAAATAATTTTGGATATTTTAAAGATATATTCATATTTTAAAAATAATATTTTAATTTTATATAGATTTCATCCATAGGATCATATTGACCTAAAAGAGTATCCCTATCCCCCCCATAAACAAAACTACCTAATTCTATATCAAGATTAGGTATACGTTTACATACAATATAAGGATTTATAAAATAAGAAAAGTCTGATAAAAAATATGAAGATTTTATTCCTAATTTCCAATCTCCAGCAAAAAATCCCTTAGATAATTCACCTAAAATAGATACATTGTCTTCCTTAAAGTACAATATTGGATCTGTATAGTTAAAGATATGACTGTGAGATAATTGAACATTTACATATAAATCATCTTCGCCTGTATAATCTATTCCAAGTACATACCATAAATTAGATCTATGAATTGAAGTTAGGCTTTCAGTCAAAAAAACGGTCTTATCAAAATAAGCCAGCTCTCCCCTTATACCAAAGTCTCCAACTCCACCTTCAAACTCAACCCCATAAATATTTCTTCTAATATATGTTGCTTCCACATCCTTATTTTCTATTTTTAAAAAGGGAAGCTGAGTGAGAACGTTCTCTCCAGAAAAATCTTCCTTGATTCTAATTCCAGAAACAGGGAAATACTTTATATAAGGATTTGGATCAAAATTATTTAAATAACTAACTGCAACATCTAGATTTTCAAAACTAAATCCAATACGTACCCCACCTTGAAAATTCTCCAAGGTCTTGCTGGGGATATCCTTGTTGGTCTCAAGACTATCCACGTAATTTTTAAGATATGTTCTTTGTGCTGGCAACATAGGGTATTTGTCTAAATAATAAGCAGAGCTTTTTTTAAGTTGCTTAAATACAGAATAATTTCTATCAAAAAAATAGACCTCATTTGGTTCAACAAAAGGAATAATAACGGCCTCAAGTCTTACATTTTTCTTAAAAAACTCAACATCAGCCATCCAATTTGGAATCTTTCTATCTTCATATGATGGAATTATAAACAGCCTCATATCCTGGGAATTTAAATTGTCCACAGGACTTATTTGATCAGTCTTGCCCCATCTAATAATCTGTTTTCCAATTCTCAGTCTAACAGGACCCCTATTTAATACAAGGTACCCTTCATACAACCCAAAATCTTCATCCCTTTGAACATCAGAATCATCACTATACAACAAACTCCATTGAAGGGAAAATTTAATATACGATTTCTTCTTGGCAAAAACAAAACCTTGCTCTTTTGGAGTAAGATCATATTTTAGTGTTGTTCTAACAAGGGGGAAGGCGTATTTTTTATCTTCAAAATCATCGTACTTTATTTGTCGTCCAAATCTTGATTCAACAATACCTGAGAAGGAGAACTTGTCTCTTATTGAGTTTAAAAAACTAAACTTATTATTTTGTGTGTTATTATAATCAGCTCCAACACATATGTTGCCACAAGTTAACACAAAAAATATTGTCAATAAAAATATATTACCAATTTTCCAAATTTCTCTTAGTGAACAACTCATCTCCAATCCCCGCTATATTGTATTTTACATCTTGTACTTTCAATATAGTCCTATGCTTTCTCTTTAAATTCTCCATGACCATTAGCATGGGAGTCCATATGGATTGAATCTTTTCTAATTTTT
>NZ_JBMYBT010000004.1:0-4277 GCF_053993635.1 Desulfothermus sp.
AATTCAGTTTCATATAGATCAATGTTCTTTTTGAACCATTCATCATACTCATCGCTGTATTTTTCAAATGGTTCTATTTTTGGCATATAAAACTCCACGATGACTAACAGTTTTATTATAAAAACAATAGGTTGCGGTCTAAATGTAGTAACTTAAACTAAAGCATTTTTGAATACAGTGAAATATAATTCTGCACCATGTTTTCAATGGAAAAATATTTTTTTACAATTTCTCTTCCTTTAAATCCCATTTTTTGTCTAATGGATCTATTTTTAAGTAAAAAAACGGTCTTATTTATAAAGTCGTTTTTATCTCCTTTTTCAAATAATAGTCCATTTTCATTATGATGTACAATTTCGGGAATCCCTCCTACTGATGAGGCAACTATTGGAACTGATGCAGAGCTTGCCTGTATTAGAGACACACCAAGTCCTTCCATAAATGCAGGGTGTACTATCAGGTCTAGGCACGGTATAATTTTTTCCAGATCCCATCTAAAACCAATAATTTTTATATAATTTTCCAGTTGATATTTTTTTATTTTTATCTTGATCTCATTTAAAAGAGGTCCTTTGCCAAAGAGTAAAAATACAACATTGGAAATCTGTTTAACAATATCTAAAACAGCTTCAATGAGAAATTCATGACCCTTTCTAGGTATAAATTGGGCTATCATGCCAACAGTTAACACATTTTTAGAAAGAGAGAATTCTTTTAAGAAAAAATTTTTATTACAGTTTTGATTGTAAAAATTATAGTCAACTGCGCTTGGGATAATTTTTATTCTTTTTTTTATTTCTTGTTTTTTTAGAATTTTTTCTATTCCCTTTGAAATTGAAATAATTTCATCAAAAAAAGAATATTTTAATTGCAGGAGGTATTTATTTTCAGGATTGTCAACCCGTCTGGTAATAACAGACTTTGTTTTAGACAATTTTGCAGCAAGTCCTCCCCAAAAATCAGCCCCCCTCCTGCTGTGTACGTGAATTATATCTGGTCTTTCTTTTTTAATGATTTTAAGTAATTTAAATAAAAATAGAATGTCTAAATCTCCATACATATAAAGGGGATAGATTTTACATAGTTCAGCGCAGTTTTTTGATATATCGCTATTTTTCGAACACACTAATATATTTTCTCCAAAGGATTTGTCTTTTAGTCCTTTTAAGAGATAATAGACCTGTTTTGCTCCTCCATAAAGGTGCATTCCTGTTTCAATATGTAGTATTTTGGGGATATTGTTTTTCATGTGCTCAAATTTGAAATTTTTGTGGTCAAATTTCAAGCAAAAAAAAAGAGGCGAGGTGGAAACTTCCACCTCGCCATCTATATTTAAGGAGGGGGAGAGATGGCTAATTTATAAAATATATCTACTTAAGTCCCTATCTTCTTGAAACTCTTTTAATTTATCTTTTACATATTCTGCATCAATTGTAATTTTTTCACCTTTTCTCTCTGGTGCTTCAAAAGAAAGATCGTGAAGTACCCTTTCCATCAAGGTATATAGCCTTCTTGCTCCTATGTTTTCAGTCTCTTCATTTATTTTTTCAGCAAAGCTTGCAATCTCATAAAGGGCATCGTCTGTAAATTCTATTTCTAAGCCTTCTGTTTCAAGGAGCGCTTTGTACTGCACAGTCAGTGCGTTGCGTGGCTCAGTTAAGATTTTATAAAAATCATCTTTTGTCAAGGGTGAAAGTTCAACTCTGAGTGGAAATCTTCCCTGGAGTTCAGGAATGAGATCAGAAGGCTTGGCATAATGGAATGCGCCAGCTGCAATAAAGAGTATATGATCGGTCTTAATCATCCCATATTTGGTATTCACCACACATCCTTCAACTACTGGGAGTAAGTCCCTCTGTACCCCTTCCCTTGATACATCTGCCTGTCTATTATCTCCTTTACTGCAGATTTTATCTATTTCATCTAAAAAAATAATTCCAGTCTGCTCAACCCGCTCCTTGGCCATTTCAATGACTTTGTCTTGATCTATGAGCCTCTCACTCTCCCTTTGGAGAAGATATTCATATGCATCTTTTACTTTCATTTTTCTAACTTTCTTTTTTTTGGGAAACATCTTTGAGAACATCTCTTGCAGTTGCATCTCCATGTCTTCCATGCCAGGCATGGACATTACACCAACATGCACAGAGGGTATTTCAACTTCTACCTCAACCATTCGATTGTTCAGCTTGCCCTGTCTCCACAGCTCACGGAATTTTTCCCTTGTGGATTCCTGGGGTTGAGGAGTGGGTGGTTCATTATTTTCCATAAACTGAGGGGAACCAAATTTTGGTGTTTTTCTTGAGCCTGGAAGTAGAAGGTCCAAAAGTGCCTCTTCTGCCAGCATTTTTGCCTTTTCCTTAACCCGTTCTTGTTCTTCTTTTCTTACCATGTTAACGCCGATTTCCATTAAGTCCCTGACCATGGACTCCACATCCCTGCCCACATAACCAACTTCTGTAAACTTGGATGCCTCTACCTTGAAAAATGGAGAACCTGCGAGTTTTGCCAATCTCCTTGCAATTTCTGTCTTTCCTACACCTGTTGGGCCAATCATTATTATATTTTTGGGAGCCACCTCTTCTCTGAGTTCTGGTGGGAGTTTTTTCCGCCTCCACCTGTTTCTCAGCGCCACTGCTACCATTTTTTTGGCTTCATCCTGACCAACAATATATTTGTCCAGTTCTTTAACAATTTGTCTTGGAGTCAAACTCTCTTCCATTAAAAAACCTCCTGCTTTTATTTCTCTAGATATTCCACTACGATTTCTGAATTAGTATAAACACACATAGAAGCAGCTATGTTTAGAGAATCTTGTACAATCTCTTTTGCTGATAGCTTAGTATGTTTACAAAGTGCCTTTGCAGCTGCCATTGCATAAGGTCCTCCTGAACCAATACCAATAATATTGTCATCTGGTTCTATGACATCGCCCGTCCCACTAATGAGCAATATGTTTTCTGAATTGGCAACAAGAAGCATGGCTTCAAGCCGTCGCAAATATTTATCTGTCCTCCACTCCTTTGCCAGTTCCACACTGGCCCTTAAGAGATTTCCAGAGTACTCTTCTAATTTTGCCTCAAATTTTTCAAACAGGGTAAAGGCATCTGCAGTGGCGCCAGCAAATCCTGCGATTATTTTATTTTTATAAAGTCTTCTTACCTTTTTTGCCTTGTGTTTAATGGAAATGGCCTGTCCCAGGGTAACCTGGCCATCTCCGCCGATGGCTACACCCCTATTATCCTTTACAGCCAAGATTGTAGTACCTCTTATTTCTACCATTTAACCCTCTATTATAATTTTTTAAGATTTAAACACCTTCTCTGCCTTTTCACACCAGAGTTTAAACATGTCCTCAGAAAATAAATAAAGGTAGCATTTTTTTAAACCAGTTTTTGGAAGAATCTCTTTTACTGTTTTAATGGCAATCTCTGCAGCTTCTTCTTTAGGATAACCATATACGCCACAACTGATGGCTGGAAAAGCGATTGTTGTCAAGTTATTTGAATCTGCTAATTTCAATGAATTTTTATATGCATTTTTTAGAAGTTCAGGTTCATTGTGTTTGCCATCTCTGTATATTGGTCCTACTGTGTGGATTACATATTTTGCCTTTAAATTAAATCCTGGTGTAATTACTGCTTCACCTGTTTTAAGTGGTCCATGCTCTTCAACATATTTTCTACCTGCCTTTAAGAGCTCTGGACCAGCAGCCCTGTGAATTGCTCCATCAACCCCACCACCTCCAGCAAGCTGGGGATTGGCAGCATTAACAATGGCGTCAACATCTGCCTTTGTGATATCCCCTTGAATAATTATTAATTCTTTATTTTCAATGGTAAATTTTTTTTCCATACCTGCGACCTCCTATCAATTGATACTACAGTATCCTTCATATTAGGTTCTATGTTCAAAGTTCAAAGTTCTATGTCCAAGGTTTTGTGTTCAAAGTTTTTAGTTTTAGGTTTCTTAAACATTGAACGTTGAACGTTGAACAATTTAACCCTCCACCCCATAAACTCTCTAGCCCATAAACCTTTCTATTAAAGAATTAGCATTTTCTAAGAGTTGTCAAGGAAAGATAGACCTTGACAGGATTAACTAGCTGTTTATTATAACTTTATTTTACTCTCATTTTAAAGGGGCTTTGGTTATGTGGCATTTTTTTGATATTTTTATAGTCATATTAGTTGTAGGTGTGGCTGGTATTCTCTTGGGCAGAAGATTTTTCATCGTATTTGATAAAAAACAGGAATATTCCCATTGTATAGGATGTT
>NZ_JBMYBT010000005.1:0-7418 GCF_053993635.1 Desulfothermus sp.
TTGCTTTAGTATTCTTTGGTTTACAACTTTTCAAATTTATGAAAGTCCGTTAATTTACGTGTTGGTCTATTATGATACGAAATTTTAATTTAGGAAGTGGCTTATAATGGCAAGATCAAGAATAACAAAAAAAGTTATATTAAAATTATTTTATAAATATTCCAGGCCCTTAACCCTTAAGGATATTTACAAAAAACTATCTCCTTCAAGAAAAGAAAAGACCAAAATTCAGCAAATTTTGGCCAGCTTGGAAAAAGATGGAGAAATAATTCCAATTAGACATGGAAGGGCATATGGTTTGGTTAAGAGGATGGAACTTGTTAAAGGTGAGATTGAGCTACATTCAGATGGTTATGGCTTTTTGATCCCTGATGATAAGAGGAGAAAGGATGTATATATCTCAAAGGAAAATTTAAAGGATGCATGGCATAAAGATAAGGTGGTTGTGGCTTTGCTTCCAGACTCAAGGGGTAAAAGCCCAGAAGGCAGGGTAGTTAGGGTTATTAAAAAAAGCATTGAAGATATTCCAGCACATCTTATTAGAAAACTCTCTGAAAATATCTTTTTAGCCCGCCCATGTGATACAAAGCTGCCTTTTGATTTTATAGTAGATATTAGCGAGGTAAAGGATAATTTTGTTGATACAAATCAGGTGGCCCTAATCAGACCAACTGAATTTTATGAAAAAAATGTATTTTTTGCAAAAGCTATCAAGATTCTTGGAAGAGCAGATAAAATTTCTGTGCAAGAAGAAATTGTAAAGATCTTTCATTCAATCCCACGGGAATTCACCCAAGAGGCCTTATTTGAGGCTGAAAAGATTAATTTAAAAATAACTGAAAAAGATCTGGCTGAAAGAAAAGATTTAAGACATTTGGATTTTGTTACAATTGATGGAAAAAATGCCAGGGATTTTGACGATGCAATCTTTGTAGACCAGGTTGGTAGTGGATTTAAGCTATATGTGGCTATTGCTGATGTTACCCATTATGTGAAAAGGGGTTCACCCCTTGATTTAGAAGCCAGAGAAAGGGGAAATTCTTATTATTTTCCAACTTCTGTTGAGCCAATGTTCCCTCCAAAACTCTCAAACTACATCTGTAGTCTTAATCCTGGAGAAGATAGATTGGCAATAGTTGTGGAAATGGATTTCAATAAAAAGGGTGAGATGAAAAGGGCCACATTTTATGGTGCTGTTATTAAAAGTAAAAAAAGGCTCACCTATTCCCAGGTCCAAGAGGCAATTATTGAAAAAGATGTAGATGAGAGAAAGAAAATTGGCCATAACATATGTAATATGTTGGATATAGCCAAAAATCTCGCAAAGCTACTTTATAAAAGAAAGTCAAATAGGGGTGCTATTGATTTTGACATACCTGAGCCTGAAGTAATATTTCAGGACCTTGATAAGGCTGAGCTTGGGAACTTTATAGTAAAACCCAAAAAAAGATATTTTTCACACCAAATTATTGAAGAATTTATGATTGCTGCAAATGAAGCTGTGGCAAACTTTTTGACAGAAATGGAACTTCCATGCATGTATAGGGTACATCCAGAACCTGATGAGGAAAAACTCGCTTCTCTTTTTGCCATACTTGAGACAACTGAGATCAGTAATAAAATCCCAGAAGAAATAGACAGCAAAACAATCCAAAAATTACTTGAGGATGTAAAAGGTAAGGATTTTGAGTTCCTGGTAAATAGACTTGTTTTAAGGTCCATGATGCAGGCTACTTATGATCCTAAAAATACAGGACATTTTGGACTTGCTTCAGATTGTTATTGCCATTTTACTTCACCAATCAGGAGATATGCCGATGTTATTGTGCACAGGATATTAAAGACTTATCTGGGATTAGAAAACTCACGACTTTTAAAGCCAAAAAAGATGAAAACCTTAGGAGAACACTTAAGTAAAAGGGAAAGAATAGCCCTTAATGCTGAAAGGGATATTTTAAAGAGGCTCACAGTGTTAATTATGAAAGATAGGATTGGAGATAGATTTACAGGTATTATATCATCTGTAATGGACTTTGGATTTTTTGTGGAAATAAAAGAAGCAATGGCAGAGGGATTGGTTAGATTATCTTCTCTTATAGATGATTATTACATCTATGACCATACATATCAAAGATTAGTGGGTAAAAGGAGTGGTAAAATTTATCAAATTGGAGATCAAGTAGATGTAAAAGTTGTAAATGTAAATCTGGATAAAATGGAGATAGATTTTGAACTCTGTAATGTTTCTCTGGAGGAAGAGATAAATGAATGATGTTTATTATTCAATCATAATACCAATAAAGGATGAAGAAGAAAATATAAGAGACCTCTACAATGAGATAAATATGGCAATGAATAGAATTGATAACGTATGGGAGTGTATATGGATTGATGATGGATCAGAGGATAAAAGTTTAGAGATATTAAAAGAATTATCTAAAAAAGATAAAAGACATAAATTTATTTCCTTTGAACAAAATATGGGACAGTCAGCTGCCTTATATGCTGGATTTAAATTTGCTCGTGGTAAGATTTTTTTGACAATTGACGGTGATGGACAAAACGATCCCAATGACTTTCTTCTTTTGCTTGATGTTATGAAACAAAAAAAAGTGGACTTTGTAACTGGTTATAGAAAAAATAGACAGGACTCTAATATAAAAAAGATTTCATCCAAAATAGGAAACTTTTTTAGGAACTTGATTACAGGAAAGACTGTAAAAGACGCAGGATGTGCAATTAAGGTGTTTAAGAGGGAATGTGTGGAGTTTTTGCCTCCTTTTAAGGGTATGCACCGTTTTTTGGCGAGCATAATACACTACCAGGGTTTTTCATGGGCAGAAGTCCCTATTACTCACCGTCCAAGAAAAAAAGGTACTAGTAAATACAATATATCCAATAGGTTATGGGTGGGAATTATGGATCTCATTGGCATTTGGTGGTTTAAAAAAAGAACATTTAGATATAAAATTTCTGAGATTTCCAATGAGCTTATAGATGTAAAGGATTTTTAAGACCATAGATGTTGGGGGTGAAATTGATGGTTTCAGACAAAATCTGGCTGGGGATAGGATTTTTTGCACAGGCATTATTTGCTTCAAGATTTATTGTTCAGTGGATTGCTTCAGAAAAGGCAAAAGAAAGTGTTGTTCCTGAGGCCTTTTGGTATATTAGCTTGTTGGGAGGAATTTTGCTTTTTTTATACGCAACCTGGAGACAGGACCCTGTATTTATGTTAGGTCAGGGAAGTGGTATTTTTATATATTCCAGAAACTTATATTTGATCCATAAAAAGAAAAAAAGAGAGAGTGCAAATTGAGACCTTTCTTTGAACTTCCAACTAAAAGTGTTTGGGGATTTTTGGCAATAGTATTTATATTTAGGCTTGCTTATATTTATATTGTTCCTCTTGAGCTTGTGCCAGATGAGGCCTATTATTGGGATTGGTCAAGACACCTTGATATTGGGTATTATAGCAAACCACCCATGATTGCCTGGTTAAATTATTTATCAACAAATCTATTTGGAATAAATGAATTTGGAGTCAGATTTTTTGCAGCATTACTTGGAACAGCCTCTGTTGGAATAGTATATATGCTGGCAAAGGAGATGTTTGATGAAACAGTCGCTATGATCTCATTTTTATTTTCCTTGCTAACTCCAGCAAATGCAGCACTTTCATTTGTCATGACCATAGACCCACCTTTAATCTTTTTTGGCACCTTATTTCTCCTTTTATTCTGGAAGGGACTAAATTTAAAGGGAAATGGACAAATTTTATCTTTTACCCTTGCAGGTATAAGTTTTGGACTGGCATTTTTAAGTAAACAAATGATGATTGTATATTTTATTTCTATAGCCCTTTTTCTTATTTATGAAAAAGAATATAGATCAAACATCTCTGCACCAGCAATTTTTTTGTTTTTGTTTTTTTCTTTCGCATTAATATCCCTCCCTATATATTGGAATTATAAACACAATTGGGTAACGTTTCAGGAGACTGTTCACCATATATCTTCAAATCCATCTATATTAAAAACCATTTCAACATTTTTTGAATATGTAGGCGGGCAGGTTTTAATTATTACACCAATATTTGCTGTTATTATTTATTTTTCAATATATAATGGCATCTTAAACTTTAAAAGACTTGATACAAAATCAAGATTTTTATTTTTCTTTGGACCTATTTATCTGGTGATTTTTTTGTTTTTAAGTTTAAAGCAAAGGGTAAATGCAAATTGGCCTGCACTTTTTTATCCTCCAGCAATTATATTCTCAGTTGCATGGTTTTTAAAAAACATCAAAGAAAAATATGTAACTAATTGGATAAATAGAGGACTTGTTGTTGCTTATGTCTTTGTATTTTTAACTTATATAACACCATTTATATTTACCATTGAAACAATAAGTGGAACCAAAATAGACCCAACAAAGCGGGGAAAGGGTTGGAAAAACTTAGCTATACAACTTAGCGATATCTATAAGCAACAGGGAAAAGATATTTTTATATTAGGCGAAAAAAGGGATATAATATCAGAGATGGCTTTTTATATGGATGAGCATCCAGTAATTTATAAGATTGATAGAACTCTAAATATTGTCAAAGATCAATATGAAGTCTGGGGCACTCATGGAATTAATATGACTGGAAAGGATTGTTTAATCCTGCGTAAAGGGAGTAGAACTGGAAAAGAGCTGATTAAAATGTTTGATAAAGTTATAAAAATAGCAGAGATAAAATCTAAGATTGGTAAAAATAGCTACAGGATTTATTCAGTATTTAAAGGCACAAATTATAAAGGGAGTTATTGAGCTTATGTTAAAACTCTTTCATACATCTGATATACATATTGGAGCTAGAAATAGATATCTGGGAGATAAATTATTTGATGAGCAAAAGAAATTTTTAAAAAGACTGTATAATAATGCAAGGGATGAGGATGTAAAATATATAGTAATTGCAGGGGATGTATTTGACTCAAATTATGTGGGGTCAAATTTAGTAGAAGAATTTTTTGAGATTATTGGATATTACAATGACATATATACAGTGATTATTCCTGGTGGTGGAAAGAGTCATAGACAAGAAGTAACTGGCCACGATGCATATACAATGGATTCTGTGTATCGCAGACCAGATGTTAGACAATATTTAAATAGAGAAAATATAATCTTTCTATCACCAGATTCACCATCAAAAGTGGTAGATAACATAGCATTTTATGGTGGTTTTTTTGAAATACCAAATGTTTCAAAATTAAATGCAGCCTTTCACATTGGAGTTGTGCATGGACCATTTAGTGATGTCCCAACACATGGCGAGATCTCAGTAGATGAGTTAGAAAGTATGTTTTTTGATTACATCTGTCTTGGTCACTACCACTCCTTTAAAAAATTTAACAAATGTGCTTATTCTGGATCTTTGGTACAATATGAATTTTCAAAGAAAAGGTTATCATCAAGCGGTTATATATGCGTTACAATTGGATCTGAACTAAATATTGATTATCGCATTTTCAAAGATGCTCCTGGGTTTTACAAAAAAGAGATATTAGATTTAGAGGATATTAAATGGATAGAAGATAGGATACAGAGGGGTGATTTTGTGGAAATTATTGGGTATGTTAAGGAACTAAAAACCCAGGTAGAAAATCTCTTAGAAAATCCTAATATTAAATTGAGTGATGGTGTTATTGAGTATGAAAGGGATGGAATTTACGGTATTATTGAAGATACCATTGATGAGATATTATCAATGGATATGGGTTTTGCAAAGGATTTAATTGATGATATTAAGGTCTTTATTCTAAAGAACATAAGGGGTAATTTAACAAAGCCAAAAATAGAAGAATTTTTAAAAAACAAGTATTTATCATGATAAAATTAAAGAGGATCCATTTAATTAATTATTTAGTTCATAAGGATTTTGTCCTTGAGTTTGAGTATCCCATTTATGAGTTAAAGGAACACAACGAGTTTGGTAAAAGTACAATACTGTCTGCAATTACAGATGTATTTTCTCTAAATCCAGCATCTCTAGTGGATAAATCAACAAAGGGTTCAAATAAAGAGCCAGTGATTGAACTGGATTTTGAGTTAAATAAAAATCCTTATACTATTATTTTAAATTCTCAGGATAATAGTGTGTTACTGAAAGGTAAAGATGGAACATATCTCAGCTCTCCAAATAGTATAAAAGCATTTTTTCAAGAACATGGATTTAATCTACTTTCTTATGTTGTAAAAAATTTGCTCCACTTGCAGGAGAGGGATCTTTCAATTAATGCAGATTCTGCTGAGTTTAGAAAATTTACAAAAGATATTTTAAATGTTGAAAAAATCAATCAATTGATTGGAATTACCGATAAAATACTTTTAAAAAATAAAGGATTTAAAGCTGGTGAATTTAAAAAGATACAAAATAAATTACTGGAAAAAGCAAAAAATTTACAAAAGGAGATTATCTTATTAGAACATGATTTTGAAAAATATTCAAAAAATTTAGAAAGATATAATAATTTAAGTAAAGAAATAGAGAAAATTACAAAAAAAATAAAAAATGATCAAAATACATTAGATGCAATAAAATTATTAATGGAATATAAGAGAAAACTAGATTATGAAGAGAAGCTTGACAAAAATTTAAAAGAAATAGATCAAATAAAAAATCAATTGCAAGAATTAGATACAAAAATTAAAAATCTCGAAAGTGAATATAAAGAAAAAGACAAATATTTACAATCTCTTTTGATTGTTCAGAAAAAAAAGGAAAATTTAGAACAAAAGAAAAAAGAGTTAAATAAATTGGAAAAATCAAAACAAGATATAAAAAAATATTGCATTGATTTGTCAAATAAAAATGAAGAGATAAAAAAAACAAGAGATGATTTATCATCAAAAATAAAAGAAACAGAGAATATGTTACAAGAGATAGATGATAAACGTACATCTTTACAAGATAAAATAAAAAGTTTTTCCATAAATAAAGAAAGACTATCGTTTATTTTACAAAATATAGCAAAATTAGAAAATGAAATAAAAAAAGCAGAAAATATTAAATCCCAACTAGACAATCTAAAGAGCCAGATAAAAGATTATCTAAATTATGACATTAATTTTCTAAAAAAATTGCTTACTGATGTAGAGGTATTTGAAGGTCTAATCAAAGGATCTAAAGGCACAATTCAAGTTGAAAAAGGATCTATTTATGTAAATGACAAATTATTAAATGAAGGCGATTTGTTTTTATTTGAAGGTGAGGCTGTTTTGGCCCATGATAAATTCTGTGCTACAGTTGTTACAAATGAGGAAATTTTAATCATAAAGTCTAGATTAGATCCTTTTTTTAAGGACTTTAAATCCAAGGAACATTTAAAAGACGTAATAAAAACATTAGAACAATATAAAAATATTGA
>NZ_JBMYBT010000006.1:0-8007 GCF_053993635.1 Desulfothermus sp.
TATCCAGGTTTACATGAGTATGTGTTTGATTTAAAAAAAGTAAAGTGGGAACCACCTTCTAACCGTAAGTGGACTGGATATGTACGTTATCTTAGAATTGATCCTCATGAGTTTCCTGAACCTAGAGATTTTTATATAGATTCTATTTATGTAAGAGCAGATAGTGAAAGCAAGGGAATTTACCCTATAAAATTTTATGTGGAAGGAGGAGGGAACCTAAGGGCAGATATTTTTTATGATTCAGATCAGAATGGATATAATGGGGTTCCAATTGCAACAAACTTACCTGTTGAAAGTGGTCAAACATATACTTTTTATTGGGACACCCATAATATACCAGAAGGTGTTTACTACGTCTATGTAATTTTACATAATCAGTGGGAAGCTATACCTTCGTATAGCAAAACACCTCTTATTATCTCAACTCCAACTCTTAATCATTCTATTTCTTTTAATTACCAAGTCAGTGCAGACAGAACCGTTTTTTTAGACTGGTCTAATTCACAAGGCCTAACAGGAGTTAACTATAACCTTTATTTAGGATGGAGTTCTGATTGGATGCTCTATAAGGTTCCATTGGGTAATATTACTCAAATAAGCTTTTCTAATGTACCTCCAGGAAATTATTACGTTACTATTACTGCTGAGTTATCTGATGGACAAGAAACACCTATGGATGTGCAACTTATCAGTGTGCCTTAACTAAAGAATCTCTTTACCCAAAAAATTAATGAAATTTAAACTCATATCTCCATATAAGCCTGCAGGGGATCAGCCAAAGGCAATAGCTCAATTGTGCAAAAATTTAAAAAAGGGCGTTAGGCATCAGGTCTTGCTGGGGGTTACAGGCTCTGGCAAGACCTATACCATGGCCAATGTCATAGCAAAGTTAAATAGGCCCACCTTAATAATGGCTCCAAACAAGACCCTTGCTGCTCAATTATATAATGAATTCAAACAATTATTTCCTGAGAACGCAGTAGAGTATTTTGTGAGTTATTATGATTATTATCAACCAGAAGCATATGTACCTGAGAGCGACTTATACATTGAAAAAGACTCGTCAATAAATGAAGATATTGATAAGCTAAGACATGCAGCAACCTATTCATTGTTAACTCGCAGGGATGTAATTATTGTTGCCTCTGTATCATGCATCTATGGTCTGGGTTCGCCTGAATATTATAAAAACATGGTTATTCCAATTGGAGTTGGACAAAGGGTAGTAATGGAGGATTTTTTAGAAAGACTGGTTGAAATATACTATGAACGAAATGACTATGATTTTCATAGGGGCACCTTTAGGGTAAGAGGAGATGTAGTTGAAATAATTCCTGCATACAAGCAAGAACAGGCCATAAGAATAGAATTTTTTGGGGACGAGATAGAGTCTATTTCTGAGATAAATCCCCTTACAGGGGAGGTATTAGATCAAATAGAAAAAACAGTGATATTCCCTGCATCCCATTACGTCTCAGAAAAAGATAACCTTATGAGGGCCATATCAGATATACGAAAGGAGCTAAGAGAGAGGCTTGAGTGGTTTTATGCCCGCAATAAACTGGTAGAGGCCCAGAGGCTAGAACAAAGGACCTTGCTTGACCTTGAGATGTTAGAAGAACTTGGGTACTGTAATGGCATTGAAAACTATTCCAGGCACTTAGATGGAAGAAAACCTGGAACTCCCCCTGCATGTTTATTAGACTATTTTCCTGAAGATTTCTTATTATTTATAGATGAATCTCACATTACAATCCCTCAGATAAGGGGAATGTATAATGGTGATAGATCAAGAAAACAAAATTTAGTAGATTATGGATTCAGGCTCCCATCTGCCTTAGATAATAGACCACTTAATTTTGATGAATTCTTATCCAGAATAAATCAAGTTGTATATGTATCAGCAACGCCAGGTCCATTTGAAATGGAAATTTCAAAGGGTAGGGTAGTTGAGCTGATAATCAGACCAACAGGACTTGTTGACCCTGAGGTGGAAGTCCATCCAACAAAGGCCCAGATAGACCACCTGGTTTCTGAGTGCAAAAAGAGAATGGAAAGAGATGAAAGAGTGCTTGTTACCACCCTCACCAAAAAAATGGCCGAGGATTTAACTGATTTTTTGAATGAAAATTCAGTGCCAGCAAGATACATGCATTCAGATATTGATACCTTGGAGCGGATTTCAATAATTAAGGAACTCCGTGATGGGACATTTTATGTGCTTGTTGGGATAAATCTCTTAAGAGAAGGGCTAGATATACCAGAGGTATCACTGGTCGCAATCCTGGACGCAGACAAAGAGGGGTTTTTAAGGTCCACTTCTTCTTTAATTCAGACCTTTGGAAGGGCTGCAAGAAATGTAAATGGCAAGGTAATAATGTACGCAGACACCATCACTGACTCCATGAAACAGGCCATTTTAGAGACCAATAGACGTAGGAAAATTCAGATAGAATATAACAAAAAACACAATATAATCCCAAAGACAATAAAGAAAACAACTAAAAATCCTTTGTATGAGTTTGGAGAAAGAAAAAAGAACAAGGTTTTATCTGTTGCAGAATCAAAAGAACTTTATTATTTAGACAGGGAAACAATAGAGAGAGAAATAAGAAAACTGGAGAAAAAGATGCGAGAGGCTGCAAGGGAATTAGAATTTGAAAAAGCAGCCCTATTTAGGGATAAGATTTTTGAATTAAAGGAAATTTTAATAAAGTATTAAGCAAAAAAGCAAAGTATTTTATCTCTTATGCCGAATTATATGTCCAAAAAAATCCACAAATCCAGGTTAGAGTTCCTATTATCAAAGGATTTTGTGAATGAATTTTATCCTCTGATCATTGGATTTGTTATACTTATTTTGGTATATTTATATGGCATTTACATTTTTATGCATATAGAGGGTTGGAGCCTATTAGATAGTTTCTATCAGGTGGTTATAACTCTCTCCACCGTGGGATTTAGAGAAGTCCACAATATATCAGATCAAGGGAAATTACATACATCTATATTGATTTTACTGGGTGTTGGAACCTATGCATACATTATTGGCTCATTTACCAATGCCTTTTTAGAAGGTAAAATTCAACTTTTTTGGGGTAAAAAGAGGATGGAAACAAAAATTTTATCGCTAAAAGACCATTATATCATTTGTGGATTTGGCAAGATAGGAAGTGTTGTGGCAAAAGAACTTATAAGAGAAGGGTGTGAAGTTGTTGTAATTGAAAATAATCCAAAAGCAATTGAGGAATTAATGGAAAATAAAATTTTATATGTAGAAGGAGATGCAACTGACGATAATGTATTGTTTAAGGCTGGATTAAATAATGCAAAGGCCTTAATTACGGCCTTATCAAATGATGCCCAGAATGTATATGTAACACTGACAGCACGACAGGCAGCTCCAAATATAACCATAATTGCAAGGGCAGAGAACGAAGAATCAATTAAAAAATTAGAACTCGCAGGCGCTGATAGGGCGCTTACTCCACACCTGTTAGGTGGACTCAGGATGGCACAAATGGTTTTAAGACCTACAGTTATTAACTTTTTGGACATGGCCATCCATGGAGATGATTTAAATTTACAAATGGAAGAGGTACTCATTCCAGAATCATCATCTATTGTAGGGAAAAATTTAATAGAATCTGAACTAAGACCAAGATTTAACTTAATAATAATTGCCATTAAAAAACAAGATGGCACCATGATTTATAATCCCCAGGCTGGGGAAATACTTGAGGGAAGAGATACTTTAATTGTTGTTGGCAGAAAAGTTGATTTAAAAAAATTTAAAGAAATACTTTAAGTTTTTTAGATATGGACTTGGAAAAAATAAAAAAAAGAATAGAAGAGCTAAGAGAGAAAATAGAGTATCACAACTACAGGTATTATGTTTTAGATGATCCTGAAATATCAGATGCAGAATATGACAGGCTATTTAATGAATTAAAGGAATTGGAAGAAAAATACCCTGAGTTTATAACTCCCTATTCACCTACCCAGAAAATTGGGGGCAAGCCCCTTGAAGAATTTGCAAGGAGACAACATAGTGTTCCAATGTACAGCCTGGACAATGTGTTTTCAAAAGGTGAGTTTGAGGAATATTTTGCTAAACTTACGAGGCTACTTCCTGGGGAAGATATCTCTTTTTGGGTTGACCCTAAATTAGATGGACTTGCATTGGAAATAATTTATGAAAATGGAAAATATAGAGCAGCAGCAACAAGGGGAGATGGGTATGTGGGCGAGGACGTAACTGAAAATGTTAAGACCATAAAAAATGTGCCTTTGATTTTAAGGGATAGGATAAATTTTTTTCCTGAATATATAGAAGTGAGGGGTGAAGTTGTTATATCCAAAAGGGATTTTTACCTCCTAAATCAAAGACAGCTGAATAGTGGTCAAAAGGTCTTTGCAAATCCAAGAAATGCAGCTGCAGGCTCTATAAGACAACTGGATCCTAAAATAACAGCCTCAAGACCACTTAAATTTTTTGCCTATGGAGTAGGTATAATTAGGTGGAGAGGAGGATCAGATAATAAGCTAAAAACCCATAGGCAAATCATGGATCTTTTAAAGCAACTTGGGTTTAATATTGTGCCTGAGGCTAAATATTGCAAAGATAAAAACGAAGTCTTTTCTTATTTTGAGAGCATTGAGGCGAAAAAGGATGATTTTCCGTATGAAATCGATGGAGTAGTGGCCAAGGTAGATTCCCTGGATCAACAAAAGAGACTGGGGGCAACAGCAAGGTCTCCAAGATGGGCAATAGCCATTAAATTTAAGGCAGAACAGGCCCAAACAACATTAAAAGATATAATAGTTCAAGTTGGAAGAACAGGGGTGCTTACACCAGTTGCTATTCTAGAACCCGTGGAAATTGGAGGTGCAATAGTAAAAAGGGCAACTTTGCACAATGAAGACGAGATCAGGGCAAAGGATTTAAAAATAGGTGATAGGGTAGTGGTTCAGAGGGCAGGGAATGTTATACCTGAAGTGGTTCGTCCAATAAAAGAGCTCAGGACGGGAAAAGAGAAGGAGTTTGTTTTTCCTAAAAAATGTCCAGTGTGTGGAAGCGATGTAATCAGGCTTAAAGATGAAGTAAATCATAGGTGTATAAATGCTTCTTGTCCTGCAAAACTAAAAAGGGGACTTATCTATTTTGTCTCTAAATCTGGACTTGACATAAGTGGAGTAGGGGAGAGGTGGATAGAAATTTTTGTGGACAAAGGGATAATAAAAGATTTTGCTGATCTATTTTTGTTAAAAAAAGAAGATATAATCCATCTGGAGCGCATGGGAGACAAGCTTGCAGATAATATGCTCTCTTCTATTAAAGAAGCAAAAGAGCGAGCAACTCTTGATAAATTTATCTCTGCTTTGGGTATTAGATTAGTTGGAGAACAAACAGCAAAGCTACTTGCCCATCACTTTGGTTCAATAGATAGACTAGCCAATGCATCTATAGAGGAGTTGCAAAATATCCGTGACATTGGCCCAGAAGTAGCAAAATCCATATACACATTTTTTAGAAATCCAGCAAATCAGGCCCTTTTGAAAAAATTTAAAGAAATTGGGCTTTGGCCCACAAATATAGATCAGAGACAAGAGAAATCAGAGAATTTAAAACTTAAGGACCAAAAATTTATCTTCACAGGTAAATTGGAAACCCTCACTAGGAGTCAGGCAAAAAAATTGGTTGAGCAATTAGGGGGCAGGGTAGTTAGTGCAATTTCAAAAAAGGTAGATTTTGTGGTGGTAGGAAAAGATCCAGGAAGTAAATTTGCCAAGGCAAAAGAGTTGGGTCTAAAAATAATAGATGAAAAGGAATTTTTAGATTTAATAGAAAATCAATCTGTAAACTAATACATGGAGGGATTTATGACAATTTATGCAATAGTCACAGGAGCAGCTGGAAGAATGGGGTCTACTATATGTAATTTAATAAACTCAGATAAAGACATAGAACTCGTAGGAGCAATTGAAAAACACGAATATTTAGAGAAAATCAAGGGACTTACTGATACAATATCCAGCGACCTAAAAGAAGTTGCCTCTAAATATAAAAATGCAGTTATCATTGATTTTACATATCCAGATGTTACTCAAAAAAATGTAGAAATAGCTGTTTCAACAAAAAATCCAATGGTAATTGGAACAACCGGGTTAAACAACGAGCAGATGGGCTTTTTAGAAGAGGCCGCAAAAAATATTCCATTATTCTGGGCTCCTAATATGAGTGTTGGAATTAATGTGCTTTTAACATTGCTCCCAAAATTTGTAGAGATGCTAGGGGATTTATATGATGTAGAGATATCAGAAATCCATCATAAATTTAAAAAAGATGCTCCAAGTGGTACAGCTGTAAAGCTGGCTGAGGTACTCAGAGGGGCAAAAGGTTTTGATAAAGATGTTATTAGATATTGCAGACAGGGTATGATAGGAGAGAGACCAAAACAAGAGATAGGTGTGCAGAGTTTAAGAGGTGGAGATGTAGTGGGAGACCACACAATATATTTCTTTGGCCCAGGTGAAAGAATTGAAATAACCCATAGGGCACATTCCAGGGAAACCTTTGCACAGGGTGCAATTAGGGCAGCAAAATGGATAATAAATAAACAACCTGGAAAATTATACACCATGAAAGATTTATTTGAGGATGTATAATTGGGCGAGGAAATAAAAAAAATATCTTTAGTTTTTGTCTTATTATTTTTTAGCTTTAATTCTGGCTATTGTAATAGTGTTAAGCAACTAAAATTAGAGAGAGGGCTTGTATTTTATAATTTTAAAGGGATCTATGGAGACAAAAGTTATGATATATACATATTAAAAATAGATCCCAATTATTTTTCTCTTAGGCTACTTATGTCGTCTAAATTAAATATCTCACCTTTGTCATTAAGACAGTGGGCTAAAAAATATAATTTAATAGCAGTAATCAATGCCAGTATGTTCTGGGAAGATAAAAGAACAAGTACTGGATTTATGAAAAACAAAGATTATATAAATCAAAGAATAATTAATAAAAAATTTAGAGGATTTTTGGTATTTAATCCCAATCAAAAAAATATACCTCAAGTAGATATTATTGAGAGGGGATATACCAAGAATTGGAATAAATTATTAAATAAATATGATACTGTTATACAAAATTATAGAATGATAGGAGAAAATAGAAAAAATTTGTGGCAGATGGACATTGCCTCATACAGTGTTTCTGCTATTGGGATTGATCGATTAAATAATGTGCAATTTATATTCAGCTATTTGCCATTATCCATACATGAATTAAATAACATCCTTTTGGATCTACCCATAAGTATAAAATCTTGCATATTCACTGAAGGTGGAAATACCAGTGGGATGTATATAAAATATAGGGATTTTGAAAAAGACCTGCATGGATATTCCAGAATAGATATTTTTAAGCAAAATCCAAATAAACCTGAAATACCAAATGTAATTGGAGTTATAAAAAAAATTAACTAAAGGATATGATATGAGATTTTTTTATTTGACCATGTGTTTATTTTTATTAATTCCTGGCCAAGCACTTAGTGGACAAAATATAATAGATGATTTGTTAGAGAATTATAAAAACATACAGTCAATCAGAACTAAATTCAATCAAATACTTAAAAGTAAGACCACCAGGGATGAGGAAGTTAGATCAGGTAATATAATCTGTAAAAAATCATTAAATAGAGTAAAAGTTAGGTGGGAAATAGAAAGGCCTGAACATGAGATTTTGATAGTAAATGGAAATATCATATGGGACTATTTTCCAGAAGAAAAACTCGCATATAAATATAAATTATCAAAAATAGAACAATCAAAGATTATATTTGATTTAATCACAGGTAAAATAGATTTAAAAAAGAAATTTAATATAATAAATGAAGGTATAAAAGGAGATTTATATAAAATAAAATTAGTTCCATTTAATCCAGAGCCAAATATGGTGCTTGTATATCTCTGGATAGACAAAAATAAATTAATAAA
>NZ_JBMYBT010000007.1:0-24700 GCF_053993635.1 Desulfothermus sp.
AGTCTTATCTTTGTCTTATCCCAGGACCTCAATTTCCACATCCATGTCTTCCACTTTTCAATGTCTAAAAAGATGTGATTATTAATAGCCCGCATATCGTATAACCATACTTTTGGTATCATATCTATCCCAGCCTTTAATATGCCATTTTTTACCTTCTTTTCTTCTTTTTCCTGTAGTTGGGTTAGCATTATATGAAGTCTATTTAAAACATTTACTTCACTAGTCCCAGAATCCAGGTCAATGGCCAATAGATTTAGTTCTGGATATAATTCTTTTAAGCGATTTTCTATACCTTTTCCAGTTATGTGGTTGGAGATACAACCAAATGGCTGGAGGCAAATTATATTATTTACTCCTCTTTTTAACATGGATATCATTTCAGCAGTAAGAAGCCACCCTTCTCCTGCTTGATTTGCCAAACTCACAACATCTTCAGTTAATGCAGCCAATTTTCTCAAAGGTGGCTCTTTGTGAGCAAATCTAAACTTTTTAAATATCCTTTCTACCTTGTGGAGATAAAATCTAGCATAGAGCTCCCAGATCCAGTGTTGGATAAGGTCCTTTAATGACTTTTTAAATAAGGCCCTCTGGTCATAGGATTCATTAATAAATCTCTGGGCAAAGAAATTTTGTATTGAGGGAAGTTCCACTTCAACCCCTTTTGAAATCAGCCAATCAATTATATTTTGATTTGAAAAAAAGTTATATTTTACAAAAATCTCCCCAACAATTCCCACCTTAGGCACATTCACCCTGGAGATAGGAAGTTTGTTGAATTCTAAAACAGCCCTGTTCAATACATCTAAAAGATAGTCAAAATCTCCCTTTTCTATGCCTTTGCCAATTTCTTTTAAGTAAATGGTATGTAAATACTTAGCTGACCCCTTAATCCTCTCCCTTGGAACCATGGCCAAATACATTCTGGCCAGACAATCTCCAAAGATTACCCCCATACCCAATCTCTTAAAAAAATCTTCTCTATCAATTTCAAAGCCAGGCTGGGGATTTATCTCGTCATTTGAAATTGCCACCACAGGAACATCACTATATCCCATGGAATTAAGAGCCTTTTTAACCAGGGCCACATAATTAGACGCCCTGCACTGCCCACCAGTCTGGGTCAAAATTACCGCAGTATTAGATGGATCATATCTGCCAGATTTAAACGCCCAAACAATATCCCCAGCTACCAGGATTGCTGGATAGCACATATCGTTATTTACAGATTTTAGTCCCCATTCTACAGATCTCTTACTCTGAGGGGGTAAAACTTCTACCTTATATCCAAAGGGTTTAAATCCATACGGAACAAGGGGAGAATAAAATGGTGAAAAATATGGTGCAATAAGGGTTCTTTTCTTATCTGTTTTTTGAAACACCCTTTGCTGCTTGCTTACTCTTTTAAACTTTGATCTCTTCTCTTTCTTTTGCGGTGCGGTTGCTTCTAACATTGAACGAAGTCTGATCTTAACAGCACCGAGATTTGCTATCTCATCCATTTTTATGAGGGTATATATTTTATTATTTCTATCAAATAATTCTTTTAACTCATCACTTACAATTGCATCTGGACCACATCCAAAAGATGTTAGATGAACTACATCTGCTATTTGTGATTTACATATGTTTTTGGAAACTGCATATAATAAATTAGAATACTCCCATTGGGTGAGCACATTAATATCTTTTAAAGACTCACTCTCATCTATGGGATATTCCCGCTCACTCATCACATAAACACCTAAATTTGCCAACAGCCCATCTATTCCGTGATTTATAAGGGGATCAATATGATATGGTCTTCCTAAAACTACAATAACCCTTTTGTTTTTCTCTTCTGCCTCTTTTAACAATTCTTTTCCAATTTTTCTTAAATCTTCTCTATACGTTTTCTGTTCCATAAAAGCCAGATCAACTGCCTTTGATACTTTTTTATAAGATATCTTAAACTGCTTAAAAAATATATAAAGCTGATCTTTTAATAATTCTTTATCTTTAAAACTAATAGCTGGGCTATCAATGGGGACATCTAACTCCTCAATAACCAAACTACTTTTTACAACATCTGGATATCCTGTAACCACTGGACAGTTATAGGTATTTAAAGAATCTGAAAATTCAGGAGATTCATATACAACATTTGGATAAAAGATTCTATCAACCCCTTTTTGAATAAGGTCTAATATATGGCCATGAACCAATTTGGCAGGAAGACATACATTCTCAGACATTACATAATTAACTCCCTTCTCATATAGGGAGAAGGTTGAAGGAGAGGAGAGTTCTACTTTAAATCCCAGATTGGTGAAAAGTGTGCACCAAAAAGGAAATTCTTCATACATATTGAGTACTCGTGGGATACCATAAGTCAAAATTGGCTCTTCATCTGGCTCAAAATTCCTATTAAATAAAAGCTTTCTCTGGGTTTCTATAAGGTTTTTGCCCTTATCACCAAATTCACCAACTTCATTATTAAATACCCTCTCACACCTATTTCCCGTATAAAAAACCTTATTGTTCTTAAACTTCATTTTTAACACTTCACATCTATTTTCGCATCCATTGCAATGAATAATCCTTGTTTCAAATTCAACTGGAGAAGTAAGTTCTGAAATATCTATTTGAGAAAATCTGGAACTATCTCTTTTATATTCATCAAGGGCAAAAAGAGCTGCCCCATATGCGCCCATGAGCTCCACAATATCTGGTCTAATCACCTCTTTTTCAAGTATGTTCTCTAAGGCCTTAAGTACCAAGGGATTTTTAAAGGTGCCACCTTGAACTACTATTTTGTCTCCAAGAAATGATTTGTCTGTAAGTTTCAAAACCTTGTAAAGGGCATTTTTTACAACAGAATAGGCAAGCCCTGCAGATATATCAGATATCTTTGCACCCTCTTTTAAGGCTTGTTTTACCCTGGAATTCATAAACACAGTGCATCTTATTCCCAGATCATATGGAGATGTGCTTAGAATACCTATTTTTGCAAACTCTTCCACGGAATATCCTAAAGACTTTGCAAATGTTTCAATAAAAGAACCACAACCAGAAGAACACGCCTCATTTAAATGAATATCAGTAATAACTCCCTTCTCTATCTTAATGGCCTTCATATCCTGGCCACCTATATCCAGGATAAACGAAACATCAGGCTCAAAATAAGAAGCAGCCCGAAAGTGAGCCATGGTCTCAACAAGCCCAAGGGGGATAGAAAAAGCTGCCTTGATCAAGGATTCACCATAACCAGTAGCACAACCACACTCTATTTTTGTATCTAAGTTTAGAAATTTAAGTTTATCTACAATTATTTTAAACCCTTCACAAACAGTTGAGATGGGATCACCACCATTGGAGTTATAATAATCTGCAACGATCTCTCTATTTTCATCTATCACCACAATCTTGGTGGTTGTAGAACCAGAATCTATGCCAACAAAAAGTCTGGACTTAAAACCCATTGATTGGTCTATCCTGGGCACTTTAAAACGAGCATGCCTTGTTTCCCATTTATTAAATTCATCCATATCCTTAAATAATACAGGCAAAGAAGAGACCTTTTTTAAAGATGTGGCATGTGAGGTGCTCTTTTTTAGCTTTTCTATCAACTCATTAAAACTTATAGGAGTCCTAGATGAAGGCACTATCACACTTCCTTTTGCTGGAATAAGATATGGAGTTTTATCATAGACAAAATCCCCTTCATCTAATCCCACTACACTTGCAAAGGACCTTCTTAAATTTGAACAAAAACTAAGTGGGCCACCACCAAGTAACACCTTTTTTTGTATTAATTTACCCCTGGATAAACCACTTATCACCTGATAGGCAACAGAATGAAATATTGAACCTGCAATATCCTCTATGGGAACATTTCTACTAAGCAGTGCCTGCACATCTGTCTTGGCAAATACGCCGCAGCGAGAGGCTATTGGATATATGTTCTTTGCCCTGCCTGCTAGCTCGTTTAATTCTTCAATTGACACATTTAAAAGCGCAGCCATCTGGTCTATAAATGCACCTGTTCCCCCTGCACACGCCCCATTCATCCTCATATCAGGTCTAAAATCTCTATCAAAAAACACTATTTTTGAATCTTCCCCACCAATATCAATAAAGGTCTTAACATCGGGATAGTTATTTTTAATAAAATAAGTGGCCGCTACTACCTCCTGGACAAAGGGAAAATCCAACTCTTCACAAATGCCCATTGCAGCAGAACCAGTAAAGGATATATAAATAGGCTCTGATGAAAGAAGTTCCCTAACCTTCTCCAATTCTGAAATAAGCACTTCCCTCACCTGTGCCCTATGTCGCAGGTATCTATGATATATTAGATCGAAATCTTGATTAAAAACAACAATCTTTGCAGTAGTGGAACCAAGGTCTATACCTATATGTTTTGCCATAAAATTTTCCTCCAGAATAATTGGCCTGGCTATGACTCACTTTTATTAAGAAGCTTTTTAATTTCATCTTTAAAATAATATCTTCTTAGGCAAGGGATATAGTCTCGAAAAGAACAAAAACTATCAACCATAGCTACCACAAAAGATTCCCAATATAAAGGTGGCATTGGAGTGAGCGGCCACATATGTTTTTTTATAATATCCTCTTCCTTTTTGGACAAGGGATAAATTTTCCTGGCATTTCTCAAGGAAATCTTTGGATGTCTAAAACCATGTAGCCTTGGTCCTTCCCTTAACCAATCATAGTAAAACAAATCATGTAAAAGCGCTCCTTTAACTGTGGAACTTACATCTAGCGACATCTTTTTGGCTATGACAAAACTTATATATGCAACTTCAATTACATGCATGAGTCTGGTCTTATCTCTATGATGGAACGAGTCATTTAATTTTAAGATAGCTGGATTTTTTACATAATCGGCTGCTAAATCCCAAAATTCTTGCCTAAGAGTTTCCTCTTCCTCAGGATTAAAAAATCGGGCTTTAAATACCTTGCCAAAATCTATTCCCATGCAAATTATTACTCCAATTCCAAAAATTAGTTTAGTTGAGATGGGAATAGTATCTAACAATTTCATATAGTTTGGATAGATGAAGTAATCAAACAAAAGGGCAAGTGCAGTCCAGTAGATAGAAAATTTAAGACAAATCAATCCCTTGTAATTAAATCTATTATCAGAATAATCCCAGAGTCTGGTATTAAATAGCTTCAAAGAAATTACTCCTGAGACAAACTCAAGGGTTGTAGTAATAATACCATATATTAATGCCTTTAAAAATATGTTTGCATGGCTCATTAAATTTGCACAAAAGCATAAAATAAGCCCCGCAAATCCATATAAAATTAAATATGGACCGCTTAGTAGTCCAGGATTAATAAAGCGCTTATTTACAGATGACCTATAAACAACTTCTAAAATCCATCCTAAGACAGAAAAGAGGGAAAAGGAAAACAAAATATTTATCATAATTAACTCCTATTTTTTCTTTTAAAACGAACAAGATGCAGGGAGGAAAAGGAGGAAGTTTTATGTCTCAAATACTCAACAAATACTCAAAAACTGGGCCACAAATAATTTCTTTAAATATCAATGTCAAGAAAGATTAAAATATCCTTTAATTTTATCCAACACCATATCCACTGTAATCTCTTTGAGACACAACATGTTATCACATTTAATATCTATAATTGATGTACAGGGGGAACAGCTAATATTTGGAGAAATAATTAACGACCCTATAGGACCCCATAATTTAGGATTTGTTGGACCAAATATAGTTATGTTGGGCACGTGATTCATCCCAGCAAGGTGCATTGGACCACTGTCATTTCCAATAACTAATTTTGATTCTAAGATTATGTTCTGGAGTGTCTGAACATCATGTGATACTAAAACAAAAAATCTGGAAAATAAATTAAGATCAAACCGCTCTAATTCAGCAGGGCCCATCACAAATCTAACATTTTGACCCATGGACAACAATATCTCTGCGAGTTTTATAAAATTTCCAATGGGCCAGTTTTTTAGTCTATGACCAGAGCCTGGAAAAATTGTTACAAAATTGGGGTTGCTTTGTCTTTTAAAATAAAAAGACCATATTTTTTGCCAATCTACGCAACTATCTAATCCTATATTTTGTAATTGACTTAGATACTGTTTCCACACTTTTTTTTCTTTGTTTTTTAAAATTCCTTTTAAAAATATTACATTTTGATATTTTTGATTTGATATATTTTTCTTCAAAACAAACCAGATAATTAAAGAGTCGTTAAATTCTGAGGAAAGTTTTTCATTTAAATATATTTTATCCAAAAGTATCCTATATTTCCATGGAAGAAACTTTATATTTAAAGGTTTTATCCAATAATTATAATATTGTTTCCCATAAAAATAAAACTCAACCTTATTTTTATAAGACTCTACAATATTACATAAACTGGGCCATATTTGTAAAAAATCACCTAATGCCCCTTTATGTACAAAAATTATTTTTTTGTATTTATTTATATTCATGTGTTATTGTGCCTTAATGTTTTTATAACATTCTAAATTTATAGACTAAATTAGTCAATAATAGAAAAGTTAAAAAAATTGTATTTTTTTTCATTTTTAATTGACATTACAAATAAAGTATGAAATGGTCGCTTCATTGGTTAACACAATTGTGTAACTTTTAATTTTATTTTTTTTAGGAGATTTTTTTATGAAGAATTTGTACGTGGGAAACATTCCCTACAGCGCAAGAGAAGAACAGGTAATGGAACTTTTTTCTGAGTATGGTGAGGTTCAATCTTTTAACCTGATCAGGGACAGAGAAACTGGTAGATCCAGAGGTTTTGGATTTGTTGAAATGGATACAGAGGGTGCCAAGAGGGCAATCGAAGGCCTCAATGGAAAAGAACTTGATGGACGCAGACTGAGAGTAAACGAAGCAAGATCTAGAAGATAAAAATATATCTGAATCTAGGGTATAAAAAGCCATCTCTAAACGGAGATGGCTTTTTTATTTTATATATTGACATTTTAATCATTTTACTTAATTTAAAAAAAGACTTTATTACAAGGAGCTTGGATATGATCCCAATTAAAGATATAATTCCAAGAAGACAAACTCCATTTGTTACATATCTTTTAATAGCAATTAATGTATTTATTTTTTTTATTGAGGTATCTCTTCCACCTGATGTTTTAAATTCTGTTTTTTATATTTTTGGACTTGTCCCAGCAAGATATACCCATCCTGCTTGGGCATATTTTATTGGACTTCATATGGACAATTACTGGCCTTTTTTAACAAACATATTTTTACATGGAAGCTGGTTTCATCTAATTAGTAATATGTGGGCCCTTTGGATATTTGGCGACAATGTTGAAGATAGAATGGGACACACAAAATATCTTATTTTCTATATTTTATGTGGTGTTTTTGCAAGTTTAACACATTTTATTTTTAATGCTAATTCCACCGTACCAGCAATTGGAGCCTCTGGTGCTATTTCAGGTGTGATGGGTGCATATATGATTATGTTTCCAACATCTAGAATTATTACACTGATTCCCATTTTCTTCATACCATACTTTATAGAAATACCAGCTATAATCTATATTGGCTTCTGGTTTTTATCACAACTTATATCTGGCACATTCTCAATATTTATTGGTCAAAATGCAGGTGGTATTGCCTGGTGGGCTCATATAGGTGGTTTTATCTTTGGTGTTATAATCCACAGATTTTTCAAAAATGCATATTGCAGGGAATGTTATCCAGATGAATATTATTATAGATTTTTATATTAAAATCAAAAAGGGGGATAAATATGAGTTTTAACGAATTATTCTGGCTATTTTTCATGGTTGCTGCACTTCAGCCGCTTTTAAAGCAAAAACTCATAGAGTCAGCAAGACAAAGACTTATAGCAAAAATAGAAAAAAAGAGAAATTCTAGAGTAATTCTCCTTGTACACAGACAAGAGACCATGAGCTTTTTGGGATTTCCTGTTTATAAATTCATAAACATTGATGATTCAGAGGAAATCTTAAGGGCCATTCAAATGACAGACAAGGACATGCCAATTGATCTTATTTTACATACACCAGGTGGACTGGTACTTGCGTCTCTCCAGATAGCCAGGGCACTAAAAAAACATCCAGGAAAGGTTACTGTATTTGTTCCCCACTATGCCATGAGTGGTGGGACATTAATTTCCCTTGCTGCTGATGAAATTGTTATGAGTGAAAATGCAGTGTTAGGCCCTGTTGACCCTCAACTGGGAGAACTACCTGCAGCGTCTGTTGTAAAGTTATTAGAACAAAAGGATGTAAACAGGATTGAAGATAAGACATTGATTATGGCGGATGTTGCAAAAAAGGCAATAAAACAACTAGAATCTGCAGTTTACGAGTTATTAAAGGATAAATATGAAGATGATAAAGCCAAAAATCTTGCAAAACTCCTTTCTACTGGCACATGGACCCATGACTATCCCATAACTTATGAAGAGGCCAAGTCTTTGGGGCTCAATGTTAGTAAAGAAATTCCCGTAGAGGTTATGCAACTTATGAGTCTGTATCCTCAACCTGTAAAAAGAACACCAACTGTGGAATATATTCCTGTACCAAAATATAAGACCAATGGAGAGAGTTAGATTTATCTCCTGGACTGTTAGATGGCCTATGAATATTATGCTAAAGAACATTCTTGCGTTTGCGAAAGGGCAATGTTTGTGTCTTGATGTAACTCTCCCCGTACAGGAGTTTGTGCCTATACTGGAGAAGAAAAAGAAATTCGGACAGATAAAGCTTTAAATAATTTTTTAAAACAATTTAAAAAAGTCCAACTATAAGGAAAACTTGAACAGATTTTCCTGTAGCGCTCCCTATAGATAGTTATCTGTGATGATTAAAATACATAGCATGTGAAAAAAGTCTTAAAAATCAATAAATACAGCAGGAAGAATGATATGAAACCATATAAAATAATTGTAGAAAAACATCCTGATGGTTACATAGCTTATCCTCTGGGTATAAAGGGTGTAGTTGTAGGCCAAGGAGATAGTTATGAAGAAGCACTAGCTGATGTGAAATCGGCAATCAAATTTCACATTGAGACATTTGGAGAAGAAGTTTTTGATATTGACCCACCCGTGCTTGAAGCTTTCGTTGCAGAAGCAGGAATAGATTTATAATGGCAAAATTTCCGGTTGATGCTCCAAAGCGCAAAGTTATTAAAGCACTGGAACTTTTAGGTTTTCGGATAATAAGAGAAAAAGAGCATATATCGTTAATACGTCAAAATCCAGACGGCACAAAAACGCCCTTAACAATACCTAATCATTCTAAAATAAAGGCGTCTACATTAAGAACAATCTGTACCCAGGTCGGTATTTCAAGGGAAGAATTTTTGAATGCTTACAATAAGAAGATATAAGAAAAGAGATTTCACATAACCAGTCGCTTCAGTTGACTTACATCCTCTGGAGGTTATTTGCCACCAAGCTTAGACGTTATATTTAAACGTTAATTCCACTTAACAAAACGTGAGTTTAAAATATAGCTTTAATCTGTGAAATAGGAATTTTCTTTGATGCGATAGAATTTTTAAATACCAAACACGCCCTCACAAAATTCATTCCCCATGAAGGGATGTGGGGGCCGTAAATATGATTATAAGATGCAAAGGTATTCTTGTATAAAAGCCCATCCTTTCCGTTACAAATACCCTCCCCTCTTTTTAAATCCAACACAAATTCACATTGGCCATCTTTAATTTCACAACTTGAATAATGAAATTCATGACCCAAAAATTCAACACCTTCCTTAAAAAAAGGGTTGTTCCTAGTTGATAAGGCCCTTGTATAGCCATGTCCTTGAGGACTTTTATGGATCCTGATTTTACAGGGAAACACACCAGCCATTGGATATAAGCCATCTTTTGGGACAATTTCCCTGCACAAATACATCAGACCGCCACATTCAGCATATATGGGCATACCCATTTGAGCACAATTAAATACCCACTCCCTCATCTGTTTATTCTTTGACAAAACATCAGCCTGGGTCTCAGGGAATCCGCCACCGAGATAGATACCATGAATTTCTTGGGGAGGTCTTAAATCTGATATTAAACTAAATTCAACTATATTTGCCCCACATGCCTTAAGTAATTCTAAATTTTCTTCATAGTAAAACCACAATGAACTATCACGCACTACCCCAATATTTACAGGCTCACTCACCACCCTTTTGGGCCATATAGATTTTATTTCAAATTCATGGCTAACATCTCTCGCTATTTTTAAAATTCCATCTAAGTCCACATTGTCACCAACAACCTGCGCCAGATAATTTAAATTGTCCTCACTTTCGTATTCCCTATGGGAAATAAGCCCCATATGTCTTTCTGGAATTGGATCTGTTTTCAGTTTAGGAATAGCACCCAGAACCTTTATATCTGTATATCTCTCAACTGATCTAGTTAAAATCTTTCTGTGTCTGCTACCAGCAACCCTATTAAAAATTACACCCTTTAATTTGAAATCTGGTTCCAGATTGTTACACCCAAGTAACATGGCAGCTACTGTTCTTGTAACCTTGGTACAATCAACAACTACTATTACTGGGGCATCAAGAACTTTGGAGAGGTGAGCTGTTGAACAAGAACCTTCCACATCTAGTCCATCAAAAATTCCCCTATTCCCTTCTATTACAGAAATATCAAAACCCTTGGCCTTTAGAGAAAAGATGTTGCGAATAGATTCTTCATCCATAAAAAAAGGATCCAGATTACTAGCACTTTCGCCAGCTGCCAGTGCCAGCCAGGCTGAGTCTATATAATCTGGACCCTTTTTAAAGGGCTTTATCCGAAACCCTTTATTTCTTAAAGACTTAATCAATCCAAGGGTTACTATGGTCTTGCCTGAACCTCCTCCAAGTCCACCTATCAGAATCCTGGGATATGAGATTGTAGGATAACCATGATTCAATTTTTTAAGCTTCACCCTCTGCTTCTGCCTGTTTTCCTATGCCTGGAAGAGAATACATGGTTGTGGAACCACTTGACCAGAATACCAATTTTCCTTCATCAACCAATTCATTTACTATCTTTTTGGCCATTCTTGGCTTCTCACCCAGAATCTTTGCAAGGTCGTTAAAATAAAATTTGGTTTTATTTTTTGACTTTTTTTCTAATTCTTTAAGCAATTTTTCTTTTTGTTCTTCATAGGCCATCTTATTGCCTCCTTACATTATTTAGGTAGGGAGATTAATATCTCCCTACCTTTTAATTAAAATACTATTCTTCTACCTTCATCTTGCTATATTCTTGTGGGAAGTTTTCTGTAAACTTAAAGTTAGTTGTCTGACGCCAGGTATAGTATGCAGGATCACGGAAATCATCTATTAGGTGATGACTAAAATCCAACTCGCATACTTCAAAGAATTTTTCCCAGCCAATCCTTTCTGCCCACATTCCGAGTCTTTCATACTTCTTTGCACCCTTGGCATATGCCTCAACTATCTTTCTAATGGTCTTTGCCAAAGTTGGCCAACGGGGTGGCTCATTTTCAATAAATGCAACTACGACCTTTGAGAACTTTGGAGCTGTCAACCTGTTAGAGACCTTACCACCAGCCATGAGAACAATACCATCACCTTCATGATCTGCCAGGGGCATGGATGGGCACATTGTATAGCAGTTTCCACAAAACATACAACGCTCTTGATTAACTTCAACAGATTTTACCTCTATTTCTTCACCTGTCCTCTCTGAAATAATCTTTTTCTTTTTTGGTTTAACAGCACCCACTGGACAAGCAGCCACCGCAAGAGGGATTTCGCAGAGTTTGTCAATATATTCATCGTCAATCATTGGAGGTTTTCTGTGATATCCCAAAATAGCAATATCAGAACAGTGAACAGCACCACACATGTTCAAACAACATGCAAGAGATATCCTTAGCTGCGCAGGGAGCCTCATCTTCTGAAAGTCTTCAAAAAGCTCATCCAAAACAACCTTTACTGGACCAGACGCATCAGTTGCAGGTGTATGACAATGGATCCAACCCTGAGTATGTACGATATTTGTTATACCTGCACCAGTTCCACCAATGGGGAATTTGTATGATCCTCCAGGAAACTTCCTTTCTTTGAGGTCTTTTATTAAGGCCTCTAATTTTTCCTTTGAGTCAACCATGAACTCAATATTATTTCTAGTAGTAAATCTCAAATATCCTTCACAATATTTATCAGCAATATCCATTGCTTCTCTTAAATATTGAACTGTCATAAGCCTTGGTTCACCCACACGTACAGTATAAACCACATCTCCACTCTCTGCCTTGTGCATAAGTACACCAGGCTCTAATATCTCGTGCCACAACCATTTTCCAAAATTCTTTTTAATTACAGGAGGCAAAAATTCACCATAGTGCCTATTACCTATATCTGTAATCCTATTTTCCATTGGTTTATCTGGATTATATCCTGATGAAATAAATGCCATAATTTATCCTCCTTAAATTCTATTTAGCAAATGTTTATCACAATTATCTTAAATGACGTTTTCTAAATTCTTTAATATCTCTTTGCCATCCACCAGGTACTTCTTCCTCGTACCAGTAAATATATGGATTATGTCTTGGCTCTTCAACCTGTTGTGGAATTGCCTTCAGTCCTGTAACTTTGAGTAATTCTCTAAATCCCTTACGTTTAATTAGTTCACCTAAACGTTCACGGTTCTTTCCTTCTTCCATCCACCAATCCCAGATATTTTCAATAAGCTCTTTCAATTCGTCAAAAGGCTCTTCCATTTTCATAAATGGGACCAATAATGAACTCATCTGGGCACCATCTAAAATAGGAGCCTTTGCACCAACCAATATAGTTGCCCCTCTGTCATTTCCTGGTCTCAAAGCACGTGGCATTACATTAATACAATGCATACACCTGACACAATTCTTGTTATCAATCACAAGTTTACCATCCTCCATCCTCATACACTGTGTAGGACATAGATCAATTACTTCTTTTTGAATATCAAATGGACCCCAGTCTCCATCTGCATGTGCATTTCCATTTGGAGGGATCTCACCATTAATGTAAGCCTGTACAGCTTCCTGATCTATCTGGATCTCATCTCTCCATGTTCCTATTACGGATAAATCTGCCCTTGCTATTGAGGCCACACAGCAATTTGGGCATCCATCAAATTTAAATTTAAATTTATAAGGAAATGCTGGACGATGTAGCTCATCCTGATATTCATGGGTAAGTTGATATGCTGCTTCCTGTGTATTATAGCAAGCCCATTCACAACGAGACATACCTAAACAACAAGATGGAGTTCTCAAGTTAGAACCAGATCCACCAAGGTCTTGATTAAACTTATGGGTAAGTTCAAAAAATATCTCTTCTAATTGCTCAGTTCTGGTCCCAAGAAATACCATATCTCCTGTGGACCCGTGCATATTCAAAATTCCACTACCCCTGAACTCCCAAAGGTCACAAAGACCCCTTAAAAATTCTGTGCTATAATACTTTCCATTTGGCTGATTAACACGCATGGTATGGAAGTGAGCTACGCCAGGAAATTTCTCTGGCTGGTCGCAATATCTTCCAATAACGCCGCCGCCATATCCAAATACACCAACAATACCGCCATGCTTCCAATGTGTTTCCTTGTCTACATAGGAAAGTTCTAATACACCCAATAAATCATCTACAACGTCTTCAGGAATCTGATACTCGACATTGTTTGGATTTTGATGTCTGTACTCAGAATAACTCTTTAAATCATCCACAAAACTTGGCCATGGGCCACTGATTAATTGATCCAATAATGGGGTTTCATGTTTTGGCATTCTCTAGCCTCCTTGTAACTGGGTTAATGTTAATTTCCTCAACTTAAATAATATGCTTATTTATAAATACGCTTGTGATTTTAAGAACAAGATTTTTATATTGTCAAGAAAAAACTATTATAAATACTTCTCAAGTTCCTCAATAATTTCCCGAGGAGCCTCATAATTATTCTTTTGTGCAAGATCAAAATATTCTTTTGCTTTCTTATATTCTCCTTTTTCCATTAAGGCTATACCCATATTGTTATACGCTGGCCCAAAGGCTGGCTCCTGATTGATAACTATTTCACATTCTTCAATACATCTATCATATTCTTTTTTTAATAAATACGCACTGGCCAAAGTGGTCCTTGCCTGGACAAGCTTTGGATTTAATTCCAATGCCCTTTTTAATGCCCCAATTGCTTCATCGACTTTGCCTTGCTGAAGATATATAAATCCTATATTACTGTGAGGCACTGCAAAGGAAGGCGTTATTTCCGCAGCCTTTTTATTTAGTTTAAGACAGGCCTCATAATCCCCTTCTCTTAAGGCAAGGCCACCTAACTGCACGTACGCCTCACATAAATGGGGTGCATGATCAATTGCCTTCAACAACTCTTTTTTTGCCTCTTCATATTCTCCTATACCTATCAAGGCACAAGCAAGATTATAATGGGCAATTCCATTAAATGGCGCCTGCCTTATCCTTTCCCTTAGATCTTGAATGTATGTATCCACTCTTTCTCTTTTTTCCTTTTCCATAATTATCTCCTATTTTTTTTCCCAGGCCTTATCTGGATCTAAACCTTCATTCTTTAATTTATTGTAATACCATATAGAGAAATCAAACATGGCCTTATATTTTTCATCCGCCTGATACAACCCCATACATATTTCATATACACCTGCTTCGTAAGCCATGCTGATTTTATTGCCCTGTTTTGTCTCTAAAAATTCATCTATAAGTTGTCTGGTTGTCCTTCTTGTGACATCCCTCCTAATATCAATTGGATGTTTTGGTTCCTGAAAAGGGTCCCAATTATCAAATCCTATTTTATCAATAAATTTTTTGCGCCTTGGAGGTAATTTGTCATATATGGCTCTTTTCAGTTCATTAATCTTGTTCTTATCCACCATTAGTCTCCTCCACCTAAGGTCCAAACCGGTCCCTTTGGACCGGGCACTTCATCACATTTTATTATCCCTAAATATTCTTCATTATAATCTGTAAGCAGGGCCATGGATAAAGGTACCAAAACTTCATTTAAGGCAGTATATTTTGTGGGAATACTCTGAACAAGTTCAGTGCTGAGTTGAAATAACCGACTATTTATCTTATCTATAAAAACAGTCTCGTATTTTTTTCCTGGTACAAAACCACTTTTAGAGCATATCTTAACTTCTCCAGAAATTGCCAGAGGCAAGCCATACACCCTACAGGTGATTGGCCTGTATTCATACAAAATACATTTATTGTCCTCAGAAAGCAGGGGACATTTAATCCTCTTTTTCCCAACCTCTTCTAATATTTTCTCTTCAGGAACTCCTTTTTGCCTCTCCCTAAATGCCCACCTTTTAATTTTATATATTTGTCTATCAATCCTATCTGCCTCATCCAAAATTTTCTTTTGCTCAGATTTAGGCACTATTTCGTAAAATTTTTTATTAATATACATAGCTTCAATCAAGGTCAAATCAAAAAGTGCGTAACAACAGTCAACACACCCTATTTTACAAGTAACCTCTTTTGGATATTTTTTTTTCATAGATTCAAAAATGTCTGAACACCCTTTTGCTAGCTTTTCATACCTATCAAAAAATTCTTCAAAATCTAATACCATAACTTAATGCTCCTGATCTTACTTACCTTATATTAAAAAATAAGCCCCTAATATATAGTAATATTAGGGGCCTATTAAATACTACAAATAGACTCAAATTACTCTACAAGGGTGATTGCATCTTGTTCACAAACTTCAACACAGGATTCACATTCAAGGCAATCATCAGGATTTACAACCTTGGGTTTATCATCTTCCATTTCAATAACTTCAGCTGGGCATGTGTCTGCACAAGCACCACAACCTTCACACTTATCATAATCAATTTCTGGATAAGCCATAGCTTAAACCTCCTATAATTAATTTTGTTTTGGTATTATGCCGAGTTCCCTTTTTACACCAACACCTATTTTCCACAAAAGCGTAAGTACTAAGAGCCCTGTGGCATAAACCATTAAGGCAATGAGCAACTCATAAACAGTTGGTGAGTACTCAACTACCTTTTCAAATTGATTTGGTATGAAACCACCTACTACAAGTCCAAGACCTTTGTCAATCCATGTTGCCAAAATTAACAAAATTAATCCAACTACCAGTAATTCTGGATTATTTCTGAATTTTGGAGGTATTAGTATGACCAAACAGGCAATAGCCGTTGCCACCATTACCCACATCCATCCAACCAAAGATCCATGTCCCTGAAGTCCTTTAAAAAGATAAATAAATGTGGCCTTGTGACCAGGAATGTTGCTATAAAATGATGTGAACACTTCAGTCAAAAATAAAAACACATTTACACACATTGCATAGGTAATAGTCTTTGCCAAGGTTTGAATTGCCTCTTTCCCTGGATCAAACTTGGTCACTTTCTTTAAGATTAAAAGCAATAAGACTAATATTGCTGGCCCAGCACAAAAAGCAGAAGCCAGAAACCTTGCAGCCATAATAGCTGTTAGCCAAAAATGTCTGCCTGGGAGCCCCTGGTACAAAAATGCAGTAACTGTATGAATTGAAACAGCCCATGGTATGGAAATATAAGCAAGCACCTTTGTCCATTTTGGATGGGGAACCCTTCTATAATCTGCATGGAGATTGTTCCAAGATATCAAAATATTTAAAAGCAAATAACCATTTAATACAATCATGTCATAAAAAAGAATGGAATTTGGAGTTGGATGTAATAGAACATTAAAAAGTCTTTGTGGTTGACCTAGGTCAACTATTATGAAACCAAGGCAAATAATAACCGATGCAACTGCCATAAATTCCGCAAAAGTGACTATCTGTTCATACTTTTTGTAATTGTGCAGATAAAGAGGTATTACAACCATCACTGCCGACGCTGCAACCCCAACAAAATAAGTGAACTGGGCGATATAAAATCCCCAGGACACGTCCCTACCCATCCCAGTTACCATCAATCCATTTTTTAGCTGGGTAATATAAGCAATGGATCCAATCCCAATTAGGATTAAGAGAAATATTACCCATGTCCAATATTTTTTATCTCCATAAAAGGCTTTATCTAACATATCATGCCCCCTATATTATGTAAAACACACAAGGTTCAGTTCCTAACTCAGGTTTCCTCACAATAGTATAGTTTTCCCTTAAGACCTTTCTTATCTCAGAATTTGGATCCAAAATATCTCCAAACATAATTGCACCATTAGACGCCTCTACACAAGCAGGTTGTTTACCTTCCTCCAATCTCTCATAACAGAACAGACACTTTTCAACCACACCCCTCATCCTGGTGGGAAATTCGGGATTTTTGTCTTTAACAAACGGTGCAGGATCCCTGAAATTAAAACTTCTAGAACCATAAGGACAAGCGGCCATACAATATCTACATCCTATGCAGCGATGAAAATCCATCATCACTATGCCATCTTCACGCTTAAACGTGGCCTTTGTAGGACACACCCTCACACATGGAGGATGTTGACAGTGATTGCACAGCACAATTACGTCTTTATGCTCATACCTTTCTGCCAAAAAAGGATTTTCCTGTTCAGGAAAGGCATGGGTAAATTCCTCTTCCCATATCCATTTAATCTCCTGCTTTTTATTGGGTATATCTTCAGGCACGTTGTGTATTGAATGACAGGCCTTAATCACCTTTTCAAAATCTTCTTTTGTCTTAAATTTTCTTGTATCAATTACCATACCCCATTGCTTAGCCTTATTTTCTTTATCAGATTCTACATACTTCCCTATTTTGGGAAGATATGATGCAAATGTCTCAATGGGGAGACCTGTAAAACTCACTGCTGCAGTTGCTGCAGCTATTTTAAGTATTTTTCTTCTTTTATTGTCCATTTGTGACCTCCTCAGGAGCTACGTGACAATCCCAACAATATGGACTTACTGAAACCTTTACATGACACTTATCACAAAATTCCTTTTTACTGGTATGGCATTTCATACATGTCTTTTGAAGACTAATTTCATAGTTTTTACCTGCACTATTCACATAGTGGGTCATATCATGCCTTACTACCATATCCCTCCATTCATTTAACATCTCCATGTGATTTGCCCTCATCCATTTGGTATCTTCAATACATTTTTTAACATTTACAGGTAGTTTAGGCTCTGGAGTCTTGTAAGCTGCTTGTCCAAGATTGTACCAGAATGGAAAGGTCAATAGAAAAAAGAATATTATAAGTCCTGGAATTATTTTTTCTTTATCATACATGGATTATCCCTCCTTTCCTGGCAATGGTTCGCTCCTTAGGTTTGTCTCCCTTTCTTTCTCACCTTTCATTACCAGGGCATTGGCAACCAACTCATGAACACCAGCCACTCTAACACCAGGTACCCAGTAGTCCATGAGGGTAGGTAGGGCAGCCCTATCAATGGCGCAGATACAGGTAAGTGTATTTACTCCATATTTATCATGCATATACTTCACTGCATTTGCCCTGGGTAAACCACCTCTCATTCTCATCTCCATAAACTCATCGTTGTTTAAACCAGAGCCACTGCCACAGCAAAAGGTCTGTTCTCTAATGGTCTGCTCTGGCATGTCATAGAAATTTTCACACACATTTTTTAATATGTATCTTGGCTCTTCAAAAAGCCCCATTGCCCTGGAGGGGTTACAGGAATCATGATGGGTTACAATCAAATCTGCATTTCTAGAAGGATCGAGCTTTATGGCACCATGTTTGATTAAATCAGCTGTAAATTCACATACATGAACCATCTTTGTAGATTTTGCATTGTGAAATACTGTACCTGTTATTGGACTTCTAGGAACCTCTAGAAAATCAGCAGGTCCATTCATTGTGTCCATATACTGATGAATAACACGCCACATATGACCACATTCACCACCCAGTATCCACTTTACTCCTAGTCTTTTAGCCTCTGCATATATCTTAGCATTTAATCTCTTCATGGCCTCAAAGGAATTAAACAGACCAAAATTACCACCCTCAGCCGCATATGTACTCATTGTATAGTCAAGTCCAATCTCATGAAATAGCATCAAATACCCCATAAAGGTATATGTGCCTGGATCAGCAAAATAGTCACCTGATGGAGTTACAAAAAGTACCTCAGCACCCTTTTTATTCAAAGGTACTTCAATCCTGATCCCTGTAATTTCTTCAATATCATCACACATAAAGTCAACAATATCTTTAAACGTGTGAGGTGGGATCCCTATGTGATTGCCCACGTGGAAACAATTATAAATAGGCTCCATTACCCAGTTTATGGAGATACCAAGCTCATGCAAAAGTTCCCTACCCATCATGGTGATCTCAGCTGTGTCAATTCCATATGGACAGAACAATGAGCACCGTCTGCATTCAGTACACTGATAAAAATAGTAAAACCATTCTTTGATAACATCCTGTGTCAACTTTCGAGATCCTCCGAGCCTGCCCAAAATCTTACCAACGGTAGTAAAATCATTTCTGTATATGGACCTCAAAAGCTCGGCCCTAAGTACAGGCATGTTCTTTGGATCACCTGATCCTATAAAAAAGTGACACTTGTCTGCACAAGCTCCACACCTAACACAAATATCCATAAAGACCTTCAGGGATCTATATTTATGGAGACGATCTTTAAAGGCATTATGAACAATCTCCTGCCAATTTTCTGGAAGATGCCAATCTTCTTCTGTAGGAGACCATTCATGGGGATTTGGAAATCCCATTTTCTCCACCAATTGCGGCTTTGAAGGATAACTATAAGTACCTGGTCTAAACTCAGGCTTAATATCCATCCAAGATTCTCTTGGTGGAGTGTAATCTATGGATGCTGCTAAATCTTTTGGATTTGGTAATTTAGACATAGCCTTACTCCTTTTCTACTGGAATTCCTGCTTCTTTCAAAACTTCCCTGTATTCGTCCTCCCACTCCTCATATGTATGAAGCTTTACAGGATAATTCCACGGATTGATGTGTCTTTTCATCCTGTTGTTGTTTGCCAGATTCCTTGTTGGACTCAAGAAAATGCCCCCTGCATGCATCAACTTACTCCATGGGAAATAAGCCATTAGCACTGAAACCAGGAACAGATGGATGTAAAAAATTACCCCAATATTTTGTGACACCTTTGGATGCAAGGTAACCAACCCCATGGTAAGATCTTTGACTGCTATAATATCTGTTCTTATAAAGTATCTCATCAAAACACCACTAATCACTATCCCAAAAATAAGAAACAATGGGAAATAATCAGCAGGAAGCGAGATGTATCTGAGCTTTGGATCACAAACCCTTCTTAAGAAGAGATAAACAAGGGCACCTAAAATAACAAACTCAGTGATATAGATGTTGGGCACTCCAATCTGGAGAATGGAATCCAGCTTGTCTAACCACTGAAACAAAACAGGCACTGGATCAGCAAAAAATCTTATGTGTCTTAATAAGATGATAAAAAAACAATAATGAAAACAAATAGCTCCTACCCACAGAAACTTGGATGATCCATAATTCAAAGAAGGTCCACCATTTAGCCTCAGTTCACTTTTGGTGTTTCTAAAAAGGGACCTAAAGAACAAAATCTCAAGGATCATCCTTCCAACAACCCCCCAAGTAGTAGAAGGGTTGTCCAATTTGTTTTGCTTAATCCACCTGTGGCTTTCCTGCTGCCCTGCTGTTGTGGGTATCCTAAAAGGTACTGGAGACTTTGCCCATTTGACCACCCTATAGATAAAACCTATCAGGAAAATCAAAAAGGCAACATAAGGTATGACTACTCCAAACAGGGCATGAAGTCCCGCAGATCCTGCTCCCACAAGGGCAACAAGGACTAAACCCAGTACAATGATTAAGGAATATAGAGCATTCATAACAGCTACCTCACTCCAAATTTAGAACATTTGGGTTTGTTGGTTAAACAAAAATTACCCTAGCCTCTAACCAAAAAATTACTTATTTAAATTTTTCCCCTCATTAACTTCATAATGCCTTAAAATATTCCTTATATTTGCATGAACCTCTTTTGTCTTTAACTCCCAAATCTTTTCTCTACAACTCATGAAAACATCAAATGCCAGTAAACAGAGCTGATCAATCCTTCTAAAAAATCTATCCACCTCTGTCCATGTGGCTCCATCAACATCCTCTATCTTCAAAACTTCCTTAACTATATCCTTTAGCCCCAAAAAAATCATTACAGCAGAAGATGGAGAAAAATCTTGTACTGCCCTCACCCTAACTATTGCGTCTACATGTTCTCTAATGGAGTCTTCAGCTTTATCTAGTAAAAGCTGGTTATAAATTTCACAAAGTTCATTTTTTAAAATATTTCCAACGGGATTTAAAAAGGGATCCTTTTGGCGTGAAAAAAAGTGTTCTGCCCTTTTTGGATAGGTGGATAAGGCATAACCAACCCATCTATTAATTATCTCGTCCTTTTTTGACCTCAATTTATCAAATACTTCATTGTTTACCTGGTTCAATTTTATATACCCCTAATGGAAAATTCAATTTGTTAAATCAAACAATTAGCTAGGCGCTAATTTTGAAAACACATATCCTTAAGAATAGTCCCTGTCAAGTGAAAAAAGGAACAAATATAAAAGCATAGTTATAAAATTCATAACTCTTTTTCACAAACAACTAAAATTTCCGTTGTGCTAAACAACCATTAATTTAAGTCAAATAGGTATAACACTAAAATTAAGTTATTTTAACTCGTTGGGGATAGCTATATATGTTGAATCTATTTTTTCTTAAAAAACCAATTAGGGTTAATCCCCATTTGTGAGCAAACTCTACAGACATTGAAGTGGGAGCAGAAAAACCTGCTAATATTTGGACCCCCAGTCGGGCGGCTTTGTGCACCATTTCAAAGCTGAGGCGAGAGGAACAAATAGCCAAATAACTGTGAGTTTTTTTGTTTTTAGCCAATATCTGTCCAGTACATTTGTCAAAGGCATTATGCCTTCCAACATCTTCTCCAAAAGCTAACATTTCTAAATCATAGGAAAAAATAGCAACTGCATGTACGCATCCAGTTTTATAAAATAGTTCCATCCTGGACTCAAAATCATCTTTTATCTTAAATAAGTAGCTATAATCTATAGATTCTTTGCCCTTCAATTTTGGAATATCCATAAAAATATCGCCCATATCCTGTTTACCGCAGATCCCACAACTGGAAAAGCTCTTATGAAAATCCCTATTTTTTCTATCGCACTTAACATTATTCAGTTCCACAAAAATCCTATCATTTAATTCTTTACAATAATAAATATCCTTTATTTCTCCTAAATCCTCAATTAAACCATTTGAGAACAGTATTCCCCTAACAAGATTGATATCATCATCAGGGAGCCTCATGGTCATAATATAAGGCATCTTATCCAAAAAAATCTCTAGTGGCCTTTCTATAGCCAATAGATCATCAACCTCTTTAATCTCATTGTCTTTAAATTTAAAAATCCTTTTATCTACAACTAAATGCATAATCTCTCCTGATGCTTTTTTATATACGGAACAAAATTTGCTTGCTTTATATTTAAATTCTGGAGGAAATAAACCTATGAATTTCTACGAGGCAAACATAACGTGCATTAAAAAGTCTTTGTTGGCAACCTTTTTATGGCTGAATAATAATACATCAAATGACAATAATCTAGCACTTTCAACGTCAAAAAATAAGGCCCTAAGAAGTAAGTTTTATAGAACTTACAAAAAAGGAATAATAGATAAGAATACAAAACTCTACATAATAATCGGAAGTAATCTTGGATATGGAATCTTAAAACTTTTAGAAAACACTACTCCATTATCAAAAGTAGTAGTGATTGAACCAAATCCCCAAATATTAAGGGCTTGTCTAACCCTTAATGACTATACCAAATATATAAACATTAAAAAACTCTTTTTCTTGCCACCAGACAGACATCTTATAAGTAAATTTTTTGACACCTTAACTCCCTACATAAGGTATTCAAAAATAAAAATACACGTAGATGTTCCAAGCTCTGAAATGGATGAAACTTATTTAAAACTCAAAGATCTAGTTAAATCCATAATTGAACAAAAAATTTTATATATAAACACGTCTATAAATATGCAAGAGATATTTGTAAAAAATGAATTATTGAATTTTAATAGGATATTTAAAGATAGAGGGCTTTTCCCTTTAAAAAAAAATTACAGAAATCTGATGGGGGTAATAATTGGAGCTGGTCCATCACTAAATGCTAAGCTTCCATTTTTAATAGACTTTAAAAATAATGGTCTTTTTGTTACTGCTTTCCAAACCCTCCCAGCCCTTTTTAAACTTAGATTTCAACCACATATAGCAATGGTCATTGATCCTTCAAAAATACTTATGCAGGTCTATGAAAAGGTAGATAAAAATTATCTAAAGTCCATACCTTTATTTTATTCTCCTATGGTGGATGCAGAAGTGATAGAAAAATATCCTGGCTCTAGATACAGCATCTGGACATATGGAGGAGTGGGTACATATATAAATAGAAATAAAGACCTTGTAATTGACACAAAGGGCAATGTATCTATTGGACTTATAAAGATATTACATGAATTTGGAATAAAAAAGTTTTTACTAGTTGGGATGGACCTTGCGTGGCGCGATAAAAAGACCCATGTAACAGGACATCACGCTAGCAACTATGACTTTTCCTACAATCCAGATAAACATCTCAAACTTAAAAATATGTATAATGAAACTATCTTTTCATCACCCCAATATATATTAGCAGCAAGAGAACTTGAAGACTATATAAAAAATAATAACCTTGAAGTCTATAATTTATATGGAGGTGGACTTGTTCTTGAAGGAACAATAAATATAGAGGAAAAACAAGCTATAGAAATATTGAAAACCTTTGATAATAGCGAATTAAAAAATTTTTTGAGATCCTTAAACTCAGATATAACTAAAAGAAATTATGTTCCAAAAATTCAATTATCTTCTCAGGAATGGATAATATCGTTAAATCATTTTGAAAAACGAATCATTAAATTATACAAGAAATTAAAAAATAATCAAATAAAAATAAGAAAAGCTTATATTGATCTGCATTCATTTTTACTACAACATCCTATCTATAAAATATATCTATACAACCACATATTGGAAATATCAAAATATATTTTTATAAAAGATTGTTATTCTCTAGAAGATCTAGCCAATACCAGAAAAATAATAAAAACAATAAAACGTAAAGTAAAGGAAGTAGATGCACACCTAAAAAATATAAATAATTTCAATGAAGTACAAAAACAGTCTCGCTAAAGCTACTTGACTTTTGTTACCAACAAGTTTAAAAATATCAAAATCATTAAGATTTAGTTATCTAAAAATTATGAAAAGCAAAATACTTAGCTTAGTTATACTATATTTTTTTTTTGCTATGGGTGTAACCCCATAAATCCTGCCCGATATTCCAACATAACTCACCTATCTATCCCCAAATCCTTTCAAAATGCCATAAATATGGAATCAAATTCTTCTCTTATTAACTGGTATAAAACACTACATGACCCAAATCTAAATATTCTTGTGGCCAGGACGTTAAAAAGAAATCTTGATTTAAAAATTGCAAAAAAGACCATTGAAGAGCTAAAATATGAATTTTTAAAGACCAAGACACATTCCTATCCAA
>NZ_JBMYBT010000008.1:0-41073 GCF_053993635.1 Desulfothermus sp.
GAAATAAAGAAGCTTGCAGAAGATATGTTAGAAACCATGTATGAAAATAAGGGTATTGGCCTTGCTGGACCACAAATTGGTATTTTAAAGAAAATCGTCACAGTGGATATATCTGGACCTGAGAAACGGGAAAATCCCATGGTATTAATTAATCCTGAAATTTATGAAAAACAAGGGGAAGTTGAGGGAGAAGAAGGTTGCCTCAGTTTCCCAGGATTTAGATGCAACATTAAACGAGCAGAAAAGATCAAATTGAGGTTTCTGGATCTAGAAGGCAAAGAGCATGATATTTCTGCTGATGATTTGCTTTCAATTTGTATTCAACATGAGGTGGATCATTTAAATGGTAAATTAATTATAGATTATGCGGGAAAATTAAAAAAAGCTATGTATGAGAAAAAATTGAAAAAAATACGAAAAAGGGCCCAAAAAAGATGAGGATAGTTTTTTTTGGCAGTCCTGATTTTGCCAGGATTATTTTAGAAAAACTCCTTTTATGGGATGGAGGAGAAGTAACATTAGTGGTTACCCAACCAGATAAAAAGGCTGGTAGGGGGCAGAAAGTTACATCTACTCCAGTGAAAAGATTGGCCATTGAGCATAAAATAGAAGTAATTGAGCCCAAAAATTTAAAGAATGATGGGATAAAGGCCAGATTAAGAGATGCTAAGGCTGATTTATTTATCGTTGTAGCCTATGGTCTAATTATACCTGGTGACGTTATTTCTATTCCCACCTTTGGTACTGTGAATGTCCATGCTTCGCTGCTACCAAAATACAGGGGTGCGGCCCCAATCCAGTGGGCAATCTTAAATGGAGAAAAGGTAACTGGTGTAACTATTATGCAAATGGATGAGGGGTTAGATACAGGTCCAATTCTGTCTCAAAAGGCCCTTGCAATAGGTATAAATGATACTGCCAAAGATTTACATGATGAATTGGCAAAATTAGGTGGAGAACTTTTGATTAAGACCCTGGAAAAAATAAAAAAGGGAAGGGTCATCCCAATAAAACAGGACGATAGCTGTGCCTCTTATGCCCGTAAACTTTCTAAGGATATGGGATTTATTAATTGGAAAGATTCAGCGATAAATATCCACAATAAAATAAGGGCGCTGTATCCATGGCCCATGGCTTATTTTAATTTTCAGGGTAAGAAAAAGTCAATAAATGTCCAGGTTTATCCAGGAAAGATAGGAAATGAATTATCACGAAGAGTTAGTCCTGGGGAAATTTTAGGTATTAGAGATGGTTTTTTGGAAATAGCATGTATGGATAGATCCTATTTGGTCCCAAAATTAAAGCCTGAATCTTCAAAGGTGCTTACAGCTGAGCAATTTGTATGTGGTTATTTAGCTAATAAATCATAGTTATTTATGGATGACAATTTATATTCAAAGCTAAGTGAAAAGATTCAAAGTGAGATTTCTGTTAAAAAGAGGATATTTATATCCTTACTTCTTGTCTCTTCTACCTTTATTATAATATTTTTACTTTTCTTTTGGTTGATTCCAGTAATTGGGCTATCCAATATCCATCCCATTGCACCAATTCTCCTTGGTATTTTGGTTTTTTCTATTATCCTGCTAGTTATGTGGAGTTCTAGTTCTTTAATTTTTTCTATATTGTTTAAAAGACCAGTGCTTTTTTCAAGAAAAACCAGGGGGCTTACCATAAAGTTGTTTTTGCCATTAATGACCTTTGTAGGTGAGATCTTAGGTGTATCAAAAGAAAAGGTTCGGGCATCTTTTATAAACATAAACAATGAAATGGTATTAAATGAAGGAAACAAATATGCTCCAAATAGAGTCTTAATTTTGCTTCCCCACTGTCTGCAAAATAGTCAATGCAATAACAGACTCACATACCACATTGAAAATTGTAAGAGGTGTGGAAAGTGTCCTGTTGGAGATCTCCTTAAATTAAGGGATGATTATGGTGTAAAAATGGCCATTGCCACAGGTGGTACCATTGCCAGAAGGATTGTAGTGGAAAATAGACCAGAGTTTATTATTGCTGTTGCCTGTGAAAGGGATTTAGCATCTGGAATTCAAGATACATATCCCTTGCCTGTATTTGGAATATTAAATGTAAGGCCGTGTGGTCCATGTATAAATACACTTGTGTCCATTGAAAAAGTCCGGTGGGCCTTGGAGATGTTTGTGAAAAAGCACCATGAAGGGTAGTAAGAAATTGTCTTCGAGGGAAATTGCAATTAATGCTATTATTAAAATACAAAAGGGCATGCATATTCAGCATGCTCTGGATTTGGCCCTGCAAAATGTTCAAAAAAAACAGGACAAAGCCCTTATAACAGAACTAGTTTATGGATATTTTAGATTAAGGGAGCGACTTTATTTTATTTTAAAGTCCAGGATAAGAGGTCAATTTAAAAAACTACCCAAAAAATTTCTTATATCCATGAGTCTTGCTGTTTATGAAATTTTATACCTTGATAGAATTCCAGATTATGCGAGCGTTAACTTTTATGTAGAATATATAAAAAAAAGGATAAGTAGAGGGCTAACATCTCTTGCAAATGGGGTACTTAGGACTATTTGCAGGAATAAAGATGAGTTTATATCACGGGAATTTTATATTAAAAATACAGGTTCCATGGAAGAGTTTTATTCAATATATTATTCATTGCCCTTATTTTTAGTGAAAATTTTAATTTCTCAATATGGTGATAAAAATGCAGAAATTTTTTTAAAAAAATCTGTGTGTAAGCCATTTATTGGAATACGGATAAATAAAAGGAACAAATCAAGTAAAGAGATAATAAACTTATTAAATAAAAATAATCACATTAAACAAAAAATAAACAATAGATTGTATGCTCTGGAAGATAGTCATGAAATAGATATTGAATATTTTGAAAAACAGGGAATTATTAGTAGAAAATCTTTTGAATCCCAGAAAATACTAATAGATTTACATTTTAATAATTGGAACATTCCAATCTGGGATATGTGTGCTGGTTTTGGGGGAAAAACAACTTTTTTATTAGAGGAAGATAAATTGCCAATATGGGCAAGTGATATTGATATAAATAGGCTTTTGGGATTAAAAAAAGAGCTATTTCGTCTAAAATTAAATGATATTCCTATTTTTGTTTTAGATTGTACAAAGGTAAGTCCTTTAAAAAAGAACCCATCTACTATACTCATTGACAGCCCTTGTTCAGGACTTGGAGTTATATGCAGAAGACCTGATCTTAAATTGCGTATTGATGATATTTTTTTAAAGAACATAATGAAGTTACAGAAAAAATTATTGAATTTGGCCATAAAAATAGTGCCAAAGTATGGAAGGATTGTGTATATAACTTGCACTTGGAATAGGGATGAAAACGAAGCACAGATGCAAAGACTAATGCAGGATAATAAGGGTGTCAAAATTGAGATAGAAAAAGAGGTTAAAATAGATTTTGCTGGTGATTTGAGGGAATTTTTTTATGGAGCATTGCTTGTAAAAAAATAGTTTTATGAGAGGGTTATATGCAATATGAAGAAGTTAAGTTAAAGAGGGTTTTTGTGTTGAGATTGGAACAGGGTGAAGTTGTCCATAAGACCATTGAGAATTTTGCAAAGGAAAAGGGAATTAAGAGTGGAGTACTTCTTATGTTAGGGGGAATTGATCATGGAAGCAGATTAGTTGTAGGGCCTGAGGACGGAAGCAAAAGACCAGTTGTCCCAATGTATCAGGCTATTGATAATGTAAGGGAAGTTTGTGGGGTGGGCACTATTTTTTTAGATGATGAAGATAATCCCCTATTACATATGCACATCTCCACAGGGAGAGAGGATAGTACTATTACAGGATGTATTAGAAGTGGTGTTATAACCTGGCAGATATTGGAGGTTGTTTTATTTGAATTGGAGTGTAGGGATGCACGAAGAAGGTTGGATCCAGAACTTGGGTTTAAGCTTCTTCAGATAACAGGTCTAACTTAAGTGAAATAATAACTTTAACCAGAGAGGCATCAGAGAAGTTACACACAAAACAGCGCTAAACCCTATGCCTAAAAACCACTGTAAAAATGTTAATCTCTTATCCATAGCATTGAATCTCGCATCCATTTCTCTATGTAAGGCCTCGAATCTTTTGTCCATGGCCTCAAATCTTTTGTCAACAGCTTCGAATCTAGCATTCATTTCTCTATGTAGGGCTTCGAATCTTTTGTCAGTAGCTTCAAACCTGGCAGCTATTTCGTTTAGGAGGGCATTGAATTTCTTATCCATGGCTTCAAATCTAGCTGCATCCATTTCCCTTAAGGCCTTAAGTTCCTCTTCCACCCTAATAACGCGTTCCATTAAGGAAAGTTCTTTGGCCCGTTGTTCATTTAAAAGAACAAATTGTTCCAGTTCTTTTTTAATGAATTTGCTTACATATTTTTTGAGATATTCTTCTAGTATTTCTGGTGGAATTTGATGAGTGGTATTGTCTGATTGTGTAACATTTGTCATGCTATAAAATCTATTTTAAATATTTTTTTAAGTCAAGAATTCTCTGTTCATTTTTTGGCTATTTATCACTTGAATTTTTTCAACTTTTAAATTAATTTATTAACACATGGGCGGTTAACTCAGTGGTTAGAGTGCCACCTTCACACGGTGGAAGTCCGGGGTTCGAATCCCTGACCGCCCATTTTTTATTTAAAACTACAAATAACTAAATATTTAATAATGTCCATCCTTTAATTTTTTTGTTCTCCAGACATTTTAATTATATGCATGTTGTGTTGTTTGAACCAGAAATTCCGCCTAACACAGGTAATATAGCACGCCTTTGCGTAGCTACAAACACACCTCTTCACTTGATTGAACCTCTGGGATTTAGCTTAGAAGACAAATATTTAAAAAGGGCAGGACTGGATTATTGGCCATATTTGGAGCTCTTTGTTTGGAAAAATTGGGATGCTTTTTTAAAGGATGTAAAACCTGCTCCAGAGAAATTGATTTTCACCACAAAAAGGGCAGAAAAATCAATATATGAACACAAATTTTTAGGAGATGAATTTCTGGTATTTGGCCCTGAGACAAGGGGGCTTCCTGATTATCTTTTGAACTTATATCCCCATAAAGTCAGTATTCCAATGTGGGGGAAAACCAGGAGCTTAAATCTATCTAGCTCTGTTGCTATTTGTGTGTATGAGGCATACAGGCAGGTAAAAAAATGGAGCACAAATAAATGAATATTTTTCTTTATTTTGTTGCGTTTTTATTGGATTTAATCTTTAAGGATGTAGAACTCTGGCCTCATCCTGTTAGATTTATTGGAGAACTTTTAAATAAATTAGAACTTATATTCAGAAATCAAGACAAAATTTCTTTGAAAATTGCAGGTATTTTTTCGTTAATTATTTCCTGTATGGTGGTTGGGGGTGTAGTGTTTTCTCTAACATCCCTGCCTTTTTTAGGAGTCGTATTAAGTTTGTATTTTGCATATGCAGGCTTATCCCTTGGAGGGCTTATTGAGAAAGGCCGTGAAGTTATAGATTTGTGTAAAAAGAACAATATAGATGGTGCAAGGGAAAAACTATCTTATTTGGTTAGCAGGGAAACATCTAATATGGATGAGAAAGAGATATTAAAAACCCTATCAGAAACCCTTAGTGAAAATATAAATGATGGTTTTTTTGCCCCTTTTTTTTACTTGCTTATAGGCGGACCTGTACTTCTCTGGATTTATAAAACAGTTAGCACCATGGACTCCATGTGGGGCTATAAAAATGACAGATGGAGAGAACTTGGATGGGCAGGAGCAAAAATGGATGATATCTTTGGATATATTCCAGCCAGGATTAGCTTTTGGTGTATGTTTTTGTTTTATTTTATAAAAACTAGAGATATTCATTTTTATAAAAAGGTTAAATTGGCCATTGAGGATGCAAAAAAGATGGAGAGTCCAAATGCTGGATGGCCAATGGCTGCATGTGGAATCATATTTGATTGTGAAATGGGGGGCAGAGCTATATATTTTGGGAAAACAAAGATAAAGCCCAAAATAGGTGGACAAAAAAATTGGAGTCTTTACGATGTAGAAAAATTACTTGATTTTCTTTTGTTGTGTGGTGTTTTTTCTTGTGTATTATTATTAAGTATTAGAGCTCTTTTATGAGAAGGTTTGCCTATTATTCACTGTTTGCCTCTATAATTACAATCGTAATAAAATTCAGTGCATATTTTATAACCTCCAGTATAGGTATTTTATCAGATGCACTTGAATCATTTATCAATCTTTTTGCCAGCATAATCTTAATCTATTCTGTTACTGTTAGCCAGCGTCCAAGTGACAAAGACCATTTGTATGGCCATGGTAAAATAGAGTATTTATCCAGTGCATTTGAAGGTATTTTAATTCTATTAGCTGGCATAGGTATTTTATATGGGAGCATTGATAGGATAATTAATCCGCACATTATTTCATGTATTGGATATGGAATATTTTTATCCATTATTTGTGGGGCAATAAATTTTTTGACGAGTCTTATTTTGTTTAAAGGTGCCAAAAAATTTGATTCAATTGCTCTGGAAGCTGATGCAAAACATCTATTAAGTGATGTTATGAGTACAGTTGGACTAGTTGTTACCCTTTTTATAATGTATTTAGATCCTAAAAAATTATGGTTTTTAGATCCTATTATTGGAATCTTTATTGGTTTAAATATTTTAAGGATGTCTTATCCTGTTTTAAAAAAATCAATTTCAGGTCTTATGGATTATACATTGCCAGATGAGGAAATAGAAAAGATAAAATCCATAATAAAAGAGCATAGAAAAGACATTGGTAAGTGGCATGGTCTAAAGGCAAGAAAATCGGGATCTAAAAGATTTATTGAATTTCATCTCTTGGTCCCTGGGGAGATGAGCGTAAAAAAGAGCCATGATATATGTTGTGAGATAGAAAAAGACATTCAAAAACACCTTCCAGGCTCCCACGTAATAATCCATGTGGAACCAGAAGAGGATATGGTTTCATGGGATGGAAAAATGGTTGGGGGTCTAAGTCCTACAGACGAGTGAGTGTCCTTTAGCATGTCTCAAATTTCTTGACTGGAAGATTTTTTTAACTTATTAAAGCTTGATTGTTAAATTTTTTATTTGCAATGGATACAGGCAAAGGAGAGGTTTTGGTTTAAAATTAATTTTGTGGACAGTGGATAGCTGATAGATGGGAAAGGACCACTGGGTCAAGGTAACAAAAATGGATAGATTTTAATATGTTTAAGGAGTGAAAATTGAGTAGTACAGAGGCAAAGAGTAGCTTATTAAAACAAAGGTTTGAAAAGGCAGAAAAATTAGAAAAACAAGGAATAAATCTCTTTCCAAACACATTTAGAAAAAAACACGATATTATTGAGATAAAAGAAAAGTATAAGTCATTATCAAATGAAGAACTTGAAAAGGTTGAAGAACAAAGTGTGATAGCTGGAAGGTTGATGGCTGTAAGGTCATTTGGAAAGGCAACTTTTGCGCATATACAGGATGGGTCTGATAGGATTCAGATATTTTTGCAACAAAAAGAGCTTGGTGCTGACAAGTATAAATTTTTCAAAAAGCTGGATATTGGTGATATAATTGGTGTTATAGGAAAGCCCTTTTTAACAAAGACAGGAGAGCTTACCTTAAATGTAAGTGATTTTGAATTAGTGACCAAGTCTCTTCGCCCTCTTCCTGAAAAATTTCATGGCCTAAAAGATGTGGAGGCGAGATATAGGCAGAGGTACGTTGACCTTATAGTAAATCCAAAGGTTAGAGAGATCTTTAGGACCAGGACTAAAATACTAAAGTTGATTAGACAATATTTAGACGAAAGGGGGTTTATGGAAGTTGAGACCCCTATGATGCAGGTTATTCCAGGGGGTGCTACTGCCAGACCCTTTGAGACATATCATAATGCCTTGGGAATGAAGCTTTATTTAAGGATAGCTCCTGAGCTTTATTTGAAAAGATTGTTGGTTGGTGGGTTTGAGAAGGTTTATGAAATCAACAGGAATTTTAGAAACGAAGGAATATCAACACAGCACAATCCTGAGTTCACAATGTTGGAATTCTACATGGCATATGCTGACTACAATGATTTGTTCAAGATAACAGAAGATATGTTTTCTTATCTGGCTCAGGAGATTTTGGGGTCACAGAAAGTAAATTATCAGGGAAATGAGATAGATTTAACCCCTCCCTGGAACAAACTCAGTTTTTATGAATCACTGGAAAAAATAGGTGGGCTTTCCAAAGATCAATATCAAGATATAGAAAAGGCAAAAAATCTGGTGCGGGAACTTGGGGAAAATGTAAAAGAGTATGAGAGTCTTGGAAAAATTCAAACAAAACTCTTTGATCTTTTGGTGGAGCCAAAGTTAATACAGCCCCATTTTATATATCACTACCCAACTGAAGTCTCTCCCCTATCCAGACGCAATGACAAAGATCCATCAATTACAGACAGGTTCGAGCTCTTTATTACAGGAAGGGAGATGGCAAACGCTTTTTCAGAATTGAACGATCCCAGGGATCAAAAAAAGAGATTTGAAGAGCAGGTAAAAGAAAAGGCCAAAGGAGAAGAAGAGGCCCATTTTATGGACCAGGATTATGTGCGTGCCTTAGAATATGGTATGCCTCCTGCTGCTGGTGAAGGGATTGGAATTGATAGGCTCGTTATGTTGTTTACTGATTCTCCATCTATAAGAGAAGTGATATTGTTCCCTCTACTTAAGCCAGAAAAAGATAAGTAACATATGTCATCCTTTGAGCTTTTTGTTGCCACTAGATATCTTTTAAGCCGTAGAAAACATAGCTTCATATCTGTAATATCTGTTTTTTCCATTGCAGGTATTGGACTTGGAGTAGCTGCCTTAATTGTTGTTTTAGGTGTTATGAATGGATTTTCCAATAATCTTCAGGAAAAGATTTTAGGTGTCAACGCTCATCTAATAATCACCAGTGTGCAAGGTCCTATTGCAGATTATAGAAAGGTATGTGAGAAGGTAAATAAGGTTCAAGGTGTAAAAGGGGCAATGCCTTTTTTGTACACTGAAGTAATGGTGAGTTCCCAAAATGGCGTTAAAGGAGTTGTTTTAAGGGGTATTGATCCTGATTTAGCCAAAAAAGTTTTGAGGCTAGAGAAGGATTTGGTTGTGGGTTCTATAGATGATTTGTCCCCCTCTTCTATCCCACCAGTAATTATTGGAAAAGAGCTTGCCTTTAAACTGGGATTGGGAAGGGGAAGTTTTTTAAATATTTTGAGTCCCACTGGAGGAACCTCTTCCTTTGGATTTATTCCCAAAATCAAGGCATTTAAGGTAGTAGGGATATTTGATACAGGCATGTATGAATATGACTCTTCTCTGATTTATACAAATATACCTTCTGCCCAAAAATTAATAGGATTTAAAAGAGATGTAGTATCTGGCATTGAGGCGAGTTTATATGATGTATATAAGGCACCAGATATAGCCAGGCACCTTAGAAAAATCCTTGGCCCTACTTATTTTATTCAGACCTGGATGGATATGAATAAAAATTTGTTTTCCGCCCTGAAACTTGAAAAATTTGCAATGGGCGTAATTTTGGCAATGATTGTCTTAGTGGGGTCTTTTAGTATAATTACAACCCTTTTTATGCTTGTTATGGAGAGGAAAAAGGATATAGCTATCTTGATATCAATGGGTGCCACAAAGAGAGAAATCAAAAGGATTTTTGTCTTGCTGGGCAGCTTAATTGGTTTTGTTGGGACTTTTGTTGGATATATATTTGGATTAGGGCTTGGATACCTTATTGAAAAATATCAATTTATAAAATTGCCCAAGGATGTTTATTACTTAGATCACCTTCCAATTGAATATAGTTCCTTAGACCTTGTGCTTATAGGGGTCGTGGCGATGTTGCTCTGTTTCTTAGCTACCCTATATCCAGCATCCCAGGCAGCAAAGGTAGAACCAGCGCAGGTGCTAAGGTATGAATAAACTGTTATATAAAGTAGAAGGTGTGACTAAAGATATTGTATTGCCCAATGAAAGATTAAGTATTTTAAAGGGAGTAAATTTAAATATAAAAAAGGGCGAAAGCGTCGCTATTGTGGGTGCCTCAGGATCTGGAAAAAGTACTTTGTTGCACATACTTGGGGGACTAGATAGACCAAGTTTTGGAAGGGTTTTTTTTAAAGATAAGGATTTGACTTTAATGGATGATGCTCAAATGGCCTTATTTAGAAACAAATATATTGGCTTTGTGTTTCAGTTCCACCACCTCCTCGCTGAGTTTAATGTATTGGAAAACGTTGCCATGCCTATGATTATAAGGGGAATTAAGAGAAAAAAGGCGTATAAAAGGGCTATTTTTGTGCTTGGTTTAGTTGGTATGGAGAAAAAGAAGAAACAGATGGTAAATACCTTATCTGGTGGTGAGAGGCAACTTGTAGCCCTGGCTAGATCACTTGTAGGAGAGCCTGAAGTAGTGCTTGCTGATGAGCCAACAGGTAATTTAGATGGAGAAAATGCTGCAAAGGTGGGGGAAATATTAAAAAATTTAAATCGAAATATGGGACTTACAATAATAGTGGTGACCCATAACATGGAGCTTGCTAATCTAATGGGACGGGTTTTAAAACTTAAACATGGGAAGATCCAATGAGAAAAATCTTTGTTTTTTTTATAGTTATGAATGTTTTTCTGGCCTCCTTTGCATATTGCAAAACAAAAACTATCTTAGTCCTTCCTTTTGGATATAATGGATCTCCTAAGTATTCTTATTTAGTAGAAGATTTGCCAAAGCTCATAAAAAAAGAGCTGGAAAAAAAGGGGTTTTCTGTTTTTCCATTGCAAGATACTATGGCTTTACTACGAGAGCAGGGGATTACTGAACTAGATTCCAGCATTGTTAAAGACCTAACAATTTTGGCTGGGGCAGATTTTGGATTGTATGGGAGCTTCACCCAGATAGGTGAAGGTTTTAGCATTGATGCCATGGTGGTTGATCCTTATGAATTGGGAGGTACCAGGACGATTTCCATCTCAAAGAAGGCCATACTGGATTTAATGGGTGCTTTATCATTGTTGGCGCAGCAGGTAAAAGAGGCTGCATATCACAAAATGGTAATTAAGGATATAAAAGTTAAAGGAAATAAAGTCTTGGGTTCTGATGTTGTTTTGATGCGGTTAAAAACAACTAAAGGTAGTGTGTTTGATTTAAAAACAATAGATGAGGATATAAAAAGGTTGTATAAAACTGGGTACTTTGATGATATTTCTGTGGATGTACAAGATACAGTAGATGGGAAAATAGTTACTTTTATTGTAAAAGAAAAGCCCATTATAGGGACAATTGAGATAAAAGGGGCCAAAAATATTGATAAAGATGATATTTTAGAGGCTATGGATACAAAGCCTAAAGGACTTTTAAATCTAAAGGTACTCAGTTCAGATCTAGAAAAAATAAGAGAATTGTATAAAAAGAAAGGTTATTATAATGTAAAAATATTGTATAAGGTAAAGAAAATATCTGTTGGGAGAGCAGAACTTGTCTTACATATTCAGGAAGGTAAAAAGCTCTATATAAAGAAAATCACCATAAAAGGAGTTAAACAACTAGACGAAGATGATGTTAAGGATGTCTTGGCCTTAAAGACCAGGGGCTGGTTTTCATGGTTAACCGGAAGTGGAATATTTAAAGAAGAGCTCTTAGACAGGGACGTTGCTGCAATTGAGGCATTTTATGCAAATAGGGGGTTTGTGGATGTAAGAGTAGGACAGCCAAAGGTAGAATTTAAAAAAGATGGAATTTATATTACTTATACAGTGGTTGAAGGTCCCAGGTATAAGATAGGTGATATAAAGTTTAAAGGAAATTTAATAGTATCTAAAAAAGAACTTTTAAATCTTATTAAATTAGACGACTTAAAGAAAAAAGATAAATATTTTGATAGATCAGTACTCAGAAAGGATTCAGAGGCCATTAGAAAATTTTATGCTGATTATGGATATGCCTTTGCCGAGGTCAATGTAGATATTTCCAGAAATTTAGAACAAAAAAGGGTGGATGCTATTTTTAACATAATAAAGAGGCAGCTGGTATTTATTAACAGGGTTGAAGTGGAAGGAAATACCAAGACCAGAGAAAATGTAATAAGGAGATATCTTGCGATTTCAGATGGAGATAGGTTTAGTGCAAAAAAGATTGATTTTTCAAAGGAGATGTTAACAAAGCTGGATTATTTTGAGGAAGTAAATATAGAGACAATTCCAACAAAAAAAGAGGATGAGTTAGATCTAAAGGTCAAAGTTAAAGAGAAAAGCACTGGTTTTTTTAGTGCAGGTGCAGGTTATTCAAGTATAGATAAAGTATTTTTTACAGGTAAAATAACAGAGAGAAACCTCTTTGGTAGGGGATATCAACTCTCTTTTCAAGGCAGCTTTGGAAGCTCTTCCTCATATTATTCTTTGAGTTTCTGGAATCCAAGCTTATATGATGGTCCCCTTGGTATAGGCACTGATCTTTATAATACAGAGAGGGAATATGATGACTATACCCTGGCTAGAAGTGGTGGTTCCCTGAGATTTGGATATTCTGTTGGAAGATTTTCCAGGCTTTATTGGAATTTTTCCACAGAAAAGTATAAGATTTATGATATTGATGAGTTTGCAAGTGATGAAATAAAAGACATAGAGGGAAGTAACTGGGCAAATTCTATATATGGTGCCCTTGTTAGAGACTCAACTAACAGGAATTTTAATCCAACCAAAGGGACTTTAAATAAGATATCCCTAGAATATTCAGGAGGTATACTTGGTGGTGATGACAATTTTATAAAAATTGGTTATGAGTTTGCATATCATAAAAGTGTGTGGTGGAAGCTTATTTTTAATGTTCATTTTGAAATGGGTTGGGTATTTGAAAATACCGGAGAAGATGTACCAGATTTCGAGAGATACTATCTTGGGGGGTTAAACAGTGTAAGGGGTTATGATTATAGAGATATTTCCTGTTATGACAGTGAAGGTAATGATATAGGCGGCTATAAGACCTATTATACAAATTGGGAATTAACTTTTCCATTAAAAGAGGATATTGGACTTATAGGGTTGGTTTTCTTTGATGCAGGGAATGTTTGGGATAAAAATGAGATGTTCGATTTAGATCTATACAAAAGTGTTGGGTTTGGCATAAGATGGAACTCTCCAATGGGGCCATTAAGGTTGGAATATGGGTATCCCTTGGATAATCTAAAAGATAATAAGGGGAAGTTTGAATTTTCAGTTGGAACATTTTTTTAATGAATAACAATTAGGAGGATAATCATGAAAAAAATCTTATTTGTCATTTTGGTTATGTGTCTTATTTGGCCCAATGTTGTTTTTTCTGGAAATATAAAGATAGGAGTGGTTGATCTCCAGGTTGTACTTGAGAAGTGTGAAGCAGGAAAGGCAGCAATTGCAAAGTTAAAGGCCGAGTTTAAAAGCTTAAAAGACAAGCTGGACAAGAAAAAACAAGCAATAGATAAGCTAAGGGCACAAATTGAAAAACAAAAACTCATGTTAACCCAGGAAGCACAGATAGATAAGGAATTGGAATACAAACAAAAGGTTCAGGAGTTTAAGACATTATACTCTACGTATCAACAAAAAATGCGTATTAAAGAGCGTCAGCTAAGGGAACCTATTGTAAAAGAACTAGAAAAGGTACTGCAAAAATATGGTAAAGAAAGGAATTTTACTTTGATAATAGATAAGAGGAATAGTGGTGCGGTTTACAGTAGTCCCACAATAGATATCACGAAAGAAGTAATAGTTGAATTCAATAAGGCCTGGAGGTCCAGGAAAAAGAAAAAATAACATGGTTGGAAATATGAAATATAGATTAAGTGAACTTGCTGCCTTTTTAAATAGGGAATTTATTGGCAAAGATGTGGAAATATCTGGTTGTAATACATTGATGGATGCAAAAGAAGGAGAGATATCATTTCTATCTAATCCAAAATATGTAAAATATCTAAAATCTACAAAAGCTGGAGCGGTTATATTAGAGCCTTCTTATGCCAGTGATGAAAAAAATTGTATTATAAGCGACAATCCTTATCTTGATTTTGCAAAGGTAGTATCTTTATTTGCAAAAGAACAGGGAGAATTTTCTGGAGTTAGTCAGCTTTCCCATATTCATAAAGATGCAAAAATAGGTGAGGATGTGGTTATTTATCCATATGTGCATATTGGTCCAAGGGCAAAAATTGGCAAAAAGACCAGAATTTTCCCTGGAGTTTATATAGGTGAAGATGTTTTTATTGGTGATGAGTGCACAATTTATCCAAATGTGGTGATAATGGGCGGATGTGAAATAGGAAATAGGGTGATTTTACATCCAGGAGTTGTAATTGGTGCTGATGGTTTTGGATTTGCCATGGGAGATGAGGGTAGGGAAAAGTTCCCTCAGATTGGTAAAGTAGTTATTGAAGATGAGGTAGAAATAGGGGCTAATTCCACAATTGATAGGGCGGCCTTAGGTGAGACAAGGATAGGTAAAGGAACAAAAATAGATAATCAGGTTCAAATTGGTCATAATGTGAAGGTTGGTGCGAATTCAGTTATAGTTGCCCAGGTTGGTATAGCTGGTTCAACTAATATTGGGAACAATGTAATACTGGCAGGACAGGTGGGAATAGTTGGTCACATAAATATTGCAGATGGAGTTATTATAGGTGCAAAATCTGGGGTTTCTAAGGATATAAATAAAAAGGGAGTATATAGTGGCGCACCCCTAATGGAACACAGTCGTTTTTTACGGGCATGTTCTGTTATTCAGAAACTTCCTGAAATGTATAAGGAATTTAAACAGTTAAAAAATAAATTGGATTTACTTGAAAAACAGCTAAAAAGTGAGCAGGATGGATAAGTTATGGAAAAATCGGTTATGGACATACGGAAGATTTTAGACTTACTACCCCATAGATTTCCCTTTTTATTAGTTGACAGGGTCCTTGAGTTTGAAAAAGAAAAGTCCTTGGTTGCAATTAAGAATGTGACAATAAATGAGCCATATTTTCAGGGCCATTTCCCTGAATATCCAGTAATGCCAGGGGTACTTATTGTGGAGGCAATGGCTCAGGCGGGGGGAATATTGACAATAAATAGCATGGATAATGTGCCAAAGGGTAAGCTCTTTTTGTTTAGCGGAATTGAGAAAGTGAGATTTAGAAGACCAGTTTACCCAGGAGATCAGCTCATTTTAAAGGCATTTTATCTAAAGCATAAAATGAATGTCTGGAAGATGAAGACAGAGGCATGGGTTAAAGATAAACTCACAACCGATGGAATCCTCACAGCAGCACTAGTTGATAGGGGGTAGTAGATGGCAACAGAGATTCATAAAACAGCAGTTGTGGATAAGGATGCGAATATTGGAGATAATGTATACATTGGTCCTTATGCAGTAATAGAATCAGATGTGGAAATTGGAGATGGATGCAGAATAGAGCCATTTGCCCAGATTAAGAGATTTACAAAAATGGGGAAGAATAACCATATTCACTCATATGCTTGTATTGGTGGACCTCCTCAGGATTTGAAATTTAAAGGTGAAGAAAGTTATTTAATTATAGGGGATGACAATTGTATTAGAGAATATGTTACTTTAAACAGAGGGACAAAACAAGGTGGAGGCGTCACTAAGATTGGATCTAGATGTCTGATTATGGCCTACGCCCATGTTGCCCATGATTGTATTTTGTCAGACGAGGTGATAATGGCAAATGCTGCTACTTTAGCTGGTCATGTTATAATTGAGGAGGGGGCTGTTTTAGGTGGACTTAGTGCGGTACACCAATTTGTGAGAATAGGAAAATTTGCCTATATTGGAGGAATGACTGGTGTTGCTCAGGATGTTCCCCCCTATACTTTGATCGCAGGCGAAAGGGGGAGTATGCATGGACTTAATTTGGTGGGACTTAGGAGGCGCGGTTTTTCCAAGGAAGATATCAGCAATTTGAAAAAAGCATATAAGATATTGTGGAGAGAGGGGCTTAAAAAAGAGGAGGCCATTGAAAAGATTCAAGCAGAACTTGGAAATTCTGATAAGGTGAGGGAACTAATTGATTTTGTAAAAAATAGTGAAAGAGGAATAGTGCTCCCAAAAAAGAAGTAATGTAGCTTATGTCAAATATAGTTGGAATAATAGCTGGAGAGGGGGAATTCCCTTTTTTGGTCACACAAGGAGTTAAAGATACTGGAAATGAGCCATGTATTGTGGCAATAAAAGGACATACTAGGGAAGAGATATCTGCAGTTTCAGAAAATATTTTATGGATACATTTGGGACAGCTTGGAAAGCTTATAAATTTTTTTAAAAAAAATAATGTAAAGGAGATAATATTTGCAGGAGCTATAAATAAGCCCAGGGCACTGAATGTCAGACCAGATTTTAGAGCTGCAAAGTTACTTTTAAAACTTAAGTCTCATTCAGATAATGCACTATTAGAAGCTGTAGTTAATGAGCTTTTAAGTGAAGGTTTTTCTGTTATTCCACCGACAAAATATGTTCCTGCTCTCCAGACCCCAAAAGGAGTTTTGACAAAGAAAAAACCAAACAAAAGAGAAGTAGAAAGTGTAAAATATGGATGGCCTATTGCAAAAAGGCTTGGTGAAATGGATATAGGTCAGACAATAGTTGTAAAAGATAAGATGGTAGTGGCAGTGGAGGCCATGGAGGGCACCAATAATACAATACTTAGGGCTGGTACACTGGTAAAAGGAGGATTGGTTGTTATAAAGGTCTTTAAGCCTAATCAGAGCCCGGTAGTTGATCAGCCCAGTGTGGGAGTTAAGACAATAGAAGTCATGAAACAAGCAGGAGCAAGTATACTTGCTATAGAAGCTGAAAAAAGCCTTTTCTTTGAAAGAGATAGAGCAATCTCTCTGGCCAATGAATTTGGAATTGCAATTGTGGGTATTTTAGAAGGTCCAGAGGAATTAGATTGATTCATCTAAAAAATAAATTTGTTCATGGGAAAGTAATATCTTTTTTACCTGTTTACCAGATGAAAAGCCTCCTATATAGTTGTTCTTTTTTATTACTCTGTGACAGGGTATTACAATGGGCCAGGGGTTTTTATTTAAAGCCCTACCAATTGCCCTCTGTCCATTTTCTAGGCCAATTAAATGGGCAAGTCTTTGATAAGTTATAGATTGTCCAAATTTTGTATGTTGAATTAGTGTAGTGAATACATTTTTTTGAAAAGGAGTAATAATATTCCAATTAAGAGGGAGTGTAATTGGAGGATCGTGCTTTTTGATGAAATAATGGGTAAAAAATTTATGGGCTAGTTCTCCAGCCTTTGATGTTATTTTTTGTTTGAATAAACCAGACTTTTTAACTTGGGATAGAACAATTTTTAAAATAAGGCCTTTTTGGATTATCAATTCGATTTTTAAGGGTGGGAAGTAGAAGGTTTCTATTTTATGCATAAACACATTAAGCTCTTAGAGAGAATTTAACTATGAACAGGATAGTTGATAAAATTTTAGGCGTTTTTTCCAATGACTTGGCAATAGATCTGGGCACAGCCAATACCCTTGTATATGTAAAGGGTAAAGGTGTTGTTGTCAATGAACCCTCAGTAGTTGCTGTTAAAAAAGACAAAAAGGGTAATAACAAGGTAGTAGCTGTTGGGGATCAGGCAAAAAGGATGTTGGGCAGAACACCTGGTAATATAGTTGCTATTAGACCTATGAAAGATGGAGTTATCGCAGATTTTGAGATTACTGAGGCAATGCTCAGGTATTTTATATCCCAGGTGCACAACAGCAGAAGATTTGTTAGACCAAGAATTGTGATTTGTGTTCCAACTGGAATTACTCAGGTGGAAATGCGAGCAGTAAAAGAATCTGCTCAAAGTGCTGGTGCGAGGGAGGTGTATTTGATTGAAGAGCCCATGGCAGCTGCTATTGGTGCAAAGCTCCCTATAACTGAGCCCACAGCAAATATGGTGGTTGATATAGGAGGCGGAACAACAGAAGTGGCGGTGATTTCCCTTGCAGGCATTGTATATAGCAAGTCTGTTAGGGTTGGTGGAGACAAGATGGATGAGGCTATACTTCATTATATAAAAAGAAAATACAACATGTTAATTGGGCTTGGCATAGCAGAGAGGATAAAAAAACAGATTGGCTCTGCTTATCCTGGAGAATATGACTCTGAAAAAATGATTGTAAAGGGAAGAGACTTAGTCTCAGGCATTCCGCAACACGTGGAGGTTTCTGCATCTGAGATTCGCGAAGCCATATCTGAAGAGGTAAATTCAATAGTTCAGGCTGTGAGAATAACCCTTGAGCAGACACCTCCTGAACTTGCAGCAGATATAGTGGATAGAGGGATTGTATTAACAGGCGGGGGAGCCCTTTTGCGGGGATTAAATAAACTTCTTATGGAGGAAACTGAGCTTCCAATAACAATTGTAGATGACCCTTTGACTGCAGTGGTTATGGGGTCTGGAATGGTTTTGGATAACTTAGATATACTAAAAGAAGTAACAATAGAATAGTAATTAAAATAGGGTCGTTGTAAGCAGAAATTCATTAACAATAATGAATTTCTGTTTATTATTTGGATGAAAATCTGTACGCTATTTTTGCAAGCTTTGAGGTATAAAAAAGCTTATAGTTATAAAAGGTGGTTATGAAAAATTTAAAGACCCTAATGATGTGGATTGTGTTACTCACATTGATTTACTTAGGTATTTTTACATGGAATATAAAGACCCATATGCTGGATGGGATTTCCAAGCAGTGGGGATTAAATATTGTTGGCATAATTCTTCTGCCAGGAAAGTGGATACAGAGGGAGGTAAAAGATTTCTGGTTTGATTATATAGACCTCAGAAGGGTTAGAGAAGAAAATAAGGTATTAGAAAAAAAAAATAAAAAATTGGAGTTGGAAAATATTTCTTTAAAAATCAAGGTAAGGGAGTGGGAAAGGATTAGACAATTCCTTAAATTTAATTCACTTAAAAAGTGGAAATTTGTAGGAGCCAGGCTACTTTTATATAAACACAGCGACTCAGAATTTCTAAATTGTATCCTCATTGATGTGGGTGCTAAACAAGGTATAAAAGAAAATTTTCCTGTAATAGTACCCCAAGGACTTGTTGGAAGAGTTTTAAACACCTCTATGTATTTTTCTACAGTGCTGCTAATCTCTGATACTAATTCAAGGATCCCTGTTATATCTTCTGTCCATAGGATTAAAGGGATTGCCCAGGGAGTGGGAGATGAAGATAAAATGGAAGTCAAATATGTTCCAATTACAGCTGAGTTAGATGTGGGTGAAGAATTTGTCACCTCGGGCCTTGGTGGGATTTTTCCAAAAGGAATTCCAGTTGGCATAGTTGAGTCAATAAAAAATGAGCCCACTTCCTTGTTTAAAAAAATAGTTTTAAAACCTTGTGCTAGCTTCTCTAAGATAGAAGAAGTTTTGGTAATTGAGGGACCGTCTATTCAGGTTGTAGGGAACTCACAAACAAAAAGTCAAAAAAAATGAGAGCTCTCCTTTGGTGGTGTGTAGTTTTAATTTTTGGTGTTTTTTTTAAGTGTTATTTTCACGTAGATCCCTATCTGCCAGCAACAATTTTGTTTTTCCAAAAAGAGAAATATTTAAGAGGTGTGTTTTATGGAGCACTTTGGGTATTAATTTTAGAAGGATATACAGATTTGCCTTTTGGAAGTGTGCTTTTATACTACATGAGCTTAATTTTTTTTTATTTTTTCCTTAAGGAATTTTTTAAATCTGAGAGTATTTTCTTTATAATTTTTTTATCGTTGATTTTTTTCCCAATACATTATGTGTCTATAATCACGATTGCTAAACTGTCAGATATCTATATTGACCCTCGTTTACTTTTTTCAATTAGTTTCAAAAATTTTATATCCTTTCCTATATTATGGTGGATTTATTCATTTTTATATAACAAATATTTCTTTGAAAAAGAGATATATCTGGTTTGAAATTAAATCGTTTACTATTTTATTAGGAAAAATATACTTTATGTATACTAAAAATGGAGAAGATATTGTCTATGGTAGGATAAAGATAGTATATGTCTGTATTTTTGTTTTGTTTTTAGTAATTATTATTCGACTATGGCATTTGCAAATATTTAAAGGGAACTATTATTATGTTTTATCGAAAAAAAATAGAATTAGATTTGCAGATATTTATGCTCCTCGTGGTATTATCTATGATAGACATCTGAGGATAGTTGCTCAGAATTTACCCGCCTATGCAGTAGGCATAATTAGGGAAGATTGTTATAAAGAAAGTAAATGTGAAGAATCTATAAAAAAGGTTTCATATTTTTTAAATAGAGATCTAGATGAATTAATGGAGACGTTTAATAGGGGGAAGAAAAAAGGTATAAAACCCTTTAACCCAATTATTATTTTAAGGGATCTTTCTTTTGAAGCTATATGTAAGATTGAAGTGAGATTAAGCGAACTTCCAGGCGTGGTGATAATTCCATATCCAACAAGGGTATATCCTTACGGTGAAATTGGGGCCCATGTGCTCGGATATGTGGGTGAACCATCAGAAAAGGATTTGATAAGGTTTCCTTATTTAAAGCCAGGGGATATTGTTGGAAAAGCAGGGGTTGAGAGGGTATTTGAAACAGAACTTAGAGGGATTAAGGGAAAGAAGAGATTGGAAGTGGATGCCTGGGGACGTACCTTATCTGAAAAAGTTGTTAAAAGAGGGAAACAGGGAAACTCATTAAAACTCGCCTTGGATTTTGATCTGGAGTCCTATATCTATAAGAGAATGGAAAATAAAACAGGTACATGTGTGGTGATGGATCCGTTTTCAGGGGATGTTCTGGCACTGGTTAGTGTGCCTAGTTTTGATCCCACAAAACTCTCTCATGGTATTTCAAAGAAAGAATGGATTAAACTGGTATCAAATAAATTTCATCCATTGCAGAATAGGGCTATTTCTTCTGCTTATCCCCCTGGTTCTGTTTTTAAATTAGTAGTTGCAATGTTGGCAATGAATAAATTTAAGGATATAAAAACACATAGGGAATATTGTCCTGGTTTTTATAAATTGGGGAATCGTGTATTTAGATGCTGGAAAAAATGGGGTCATGGCTGGGTCAATTTTAAAGAAGCAATAAAGCAGTCATGTGATGTTTATTTTTACAAACTAGGTGAAGAGCTAGGAATAGATGAGATCTCTCAGTTTGCCAAAAAGTGTGGTCTCGGCAAGAAGACAGAAATAAGTTTAATTGGAGAGAGCCCTGGTTTCATTCCAACAAGACAGTGGAAATTAAAGAGATTTCATGTGCCATGGCAAAAAGGCGAAACTTTAAATGTTTCAATTGGTCAGGGATATGTTTTAGTAACCCCAATTCAAATTGCAAGGTTAATTTGTTCAATTGTAAATGGAGGCAAGATATTAAAACCTAAGATTATCATGGAAAATAAGACTCCTATTTTAGGACAACTCCCTGTTAGACAAACTTATTTAAATGATCTTAAAAAAATTATGATTGCAACAGTTGAAGAAAAACACGGAACTGCAAATATTTTGAAAACAAAGGGAGTTGTTATTGGCGCCAAGACAGGAACGGCACAGGTAGTATCAATAAAATCAGATGAAGAAAGAGAAAAAGAGGTGGAAGAAATACCATACGAAAAAAGGGACCATGCGTGGATGGCTTCATTTGCCATTAAAAAAGACAGGTGTTATGTGGTGGTGTGTTTGGTGGAGCATGGGGGACATGGTGCTTCAGGCGCAGGTCCTGTTGTTAGGGATGTAATTAGATACTTATTTTCTCAAAAGTACAAAGATCATAATTGACAAAAATCTAGGAAAATAAAAGATGATTTCATTGGATAGGAGATTTTTTTCTCATTTTAATTGGAGTCTTTTAGGGATTATCCTTGTGCTTTTTACAGTGGGTGTTATAAATTTGTATTCTGCGAGTATCTTGAAATTAGAATCTGGAGTTAAATTAATACCCTATTTTAAGAAACAACTTATCTGGGGTGGTATGGGTTTTATTGGGTATATTCTTTTTTTGGTATTAGACTATAGAAAATTCAGGCAAATAGTGCTCCCTTTATATGTTATATCTGTAATTTTACTTATTTTGGTATTAGTCGTTGGAAAGACAAATTATGGGGCAACAAGATGGTTGAATCTTGGAGTTTTTAATTTTCAGCCAACTGAGCTAGTTAAATTAAGCGCTATATTGTGGACTGCAAATTATTTGTCAGAACATGTGGGACCTTTAGATATTAAGGACTGTATTAAGATCGGCGTAATTATGGGGATACCTGTACTACTTATTGTAAAACAGCCAGACCTTGGATCTGGTATTAACATTTTGCTTTTAGTTGGTGGTATGATGTTGTTTTACGGTATTAAAAAGAGGATTTTGATCTCTATTTTTATAATTGTGCCCTTACTTGTTCCAGTTGTCTGGAACCACATGCACGAATACCAAAAAGATAGGATAAGGGTTTTATTTAATTCTGAGAAATATAAAAATAACAAAGGATACAATATCATACAATCTAAGATTGCTGTGGGATCAGGTGGTTTTTGGGGAAAGGGTTTTTTGGAAGGTACCCAGAGTAAACTAAGATTTTTACCAGAAAAACATACAGATTTTGTCTTTGCTGTATTTGCAGAAGAGTGGGGCTTTGTTGGTTCTGTTTTTTTAGTTTTCTTGTGTTGCTTGTTTTTATACCAGATAGCCAGAGTAATAGAACAGGCAAAGGACAGTTTTGGAGTATATATTACTGTTGGTATATTTTTTTATTTTTTCTGGCAATTTTTTATAAACATGGGAATGGTACTTGGTATATTACCAGTGGTTGGAATTCCCCTCCCGTTTTTGAGTTATGGAGGTTCGTCGTTAATAGTCAATTTCTCTCTTCTTGGATTAGTATCCAATGTATCAATGAGAAGATTTGTATTTAAGGAATGATTCCTCTATTATTTTTTCAAAACTTTTTTTAGTGTGCAATTCATGATGAATTTCAACATCTAAATTCAAGGCATAAATCCTGAAATTTATGTGTTCATTTAATTTAACTGCATCTTTTTGTGTTGTTATTATTGCTGCCCTGTACTTTTGGGCTAAATTTTGCAGAAGAGATATGTCTTTTTTAGTATATTTATAGTGATCAGGATATTTAATAAATTTAATGGGCAATGTTCCAAAATAGTCTTTTACACTTTTATAAACCTTTTCAGGATTTCCTATTCCCACAACTAATATATATCTTTTAGGTATTTTATCAGGGATACAATTGGGATTTTTGACGTCAGAGATAGACCTTATCTTGGTGTTAAATAAAAAGATAGGCTTATTATAGCCCTTAAGTTTTTTATTTGCCAGGTACTTTATCTCTTGTTTTTTTTGACCTGTAGTGTTGACCATTAAGATATTGGCCCTTGTAATTGAGTTCTCTCCCTCTCGCCAGGGACCATATGGGATGACTCTATTCCAATTTTTGGTCAAATCATCTTTAGTAAATAAGACAATATCTAGATGTCTTTTTAATTTAACATACTGAAAACCATCGTCTAATATAGCTACATGAGGTTTAAATTTTTTCCACGCAAAAAATAACCCCCTCTCCCTTTTGGGATCCACCACAACATCTGCAAAGGGACAGAGCCTTTTTAACATAAGTGGTTCATCACCAGTAAAATATACTGGATCAGATTCCTTAACAGAGAAGGGGTATCTAGGAGGTCTGCCTTTATATCCTCTGGAAATGAGAACTGGCGAGATGTTTTTTTTGTGAAAAAAATTTAGGAGATATTCACAAATAGGTGTTTTCCCTGTCCCACCCCAACTAATGTTTCCCACACAAATGGTAAATACAGGAGGAGTTATTTGAGAAACTAAATTTGAGGCATAATACTTGTTTCTCACGGACATACCTAAAAGGTATATCCGTGAGAAAGGTTTTAAGATTCCTTTCATTTGAATTATTAGTCTCTGGAAGTCCCAAGAAATCTAAGCAAAAGCAAGAATAGATTTATGAAGTCCAAGTAGAGGGTGAGTGCACCTAAAATTGTTCCCTTTTGTAGAGTGGATTTTCTGTCCAAAGGGGCATTTTGTCCCATTTGTTTTAGTTTTTGGGTGTCATAGGCCGTGAGCCCTACAAATACAAGTATACCAATTACACTTATCACAAATTCCATCTGCGTTGAATGGAAGAACATATTTATTATCGAGGCAATAATTACTCCAATAAGTCCCATAAACAAAAAGCTTCCCCATGAGCTTAGATCTTTGGAAGTGGTGTATCCATAGATGGACATTGCCCCAAACATTCCACTACAAATAAAAAAGGTTTTCATTATAGAAGTCTGGGTGTAGATGAGGAAAATAGTGGACAGAGTTATACCATTTAGGCCGCTGTAAAGTATAAATAGTGCAGTTGCCACGTTTGCTGATAGCCTTGATATAGCACCGCTAATAGTAACTACTAAAACAAGTTCTCCTATTATAATACCAAGAAACAGAAGTTGGTTTTGCAAGAAAATTGATATTAAGGTGGGGCTAGATGAAACCATGTATGAAATATAGCCTGTAATCATAAGTCCAATGCTCATCCAGAGGTATACTCCCCTAATAAATGTGTTTGTTGCTACCTGGGTAGTGGTGTAAACTCTTGGCTGGTTCATAAATTCCTCCTATAGGGTATTGCAAGATGCTAAGCGTTAAATCCCCCAATATGTCTTGTGTCACAAAAATTTTTATAGACTACATTTGGAGGAGAGTCAAATGGAGTCTAATTATAATTTCAGATGCATCCTACTTCAATTAAATTTTTTTCAATTACAGGCAGATATTGGCATAGGTATTAATTTCTAAGTGCAGCGGGTGCAAATTAGTATCTTTACATTTTAGACTAAGCTTTTCTCTTTAAGCTTTTCTCTTTAAAAACGTGAAAAAAATTTACGTTTTTTAGAGGAGCTTAAATCATTGCAAGTTCTTGAGTTATGTATATGAAACAGCTTTTATCTGAGGAGAAAAAAAGAGATAGCAAGACAGGGAAAGAAAAGTGGGTAAAGGTCAATAGAGAGAACCATGCCCTTGATTGTGAAATCTATGCAATGGCTTGTGTTGATGCAGAATGCCTGGGTGGAATTGAGGTTTTGAGTAAACCAATGCAAATGGAGACAAAAAACAGGCAAGAGGCTAGCCCCAGAACAGCGAATAAAGCTGGGGCATTAGTTACACACCAAACATGGCTTGGGAGAACTACAAATTGGCTTTAAATATGACTTTTGAAGAAGTTTGTGAAAAGCTCAGAACAAGAGAGCTAATTGAAGTGTCTATCCTCGCAAGAAAAATGAATAGAAGCGAGGAGACTATTAGGAGATGGATTAAAGAAGACAAACTGGAAGGCCTAAAAATAGGCGGAAGGTGGTTTGTAAAAAAGAAAAGTTTGGAAAGAGTGACTGAAGCTTGAAAAATAATAATGCATAAAATATAATTTTAAAAACACTTGCTTTTTTTTTGAAAAAAATTTAACTTCTGGGTTAAGTTGAATGTACTTGTTTTTAATAGAGAATGAAATATGGAAAATATATGGAATTGGTTCAAGTGCTGATAGGTGTGAAGTTCTAGAAGGGATGGAGTTTTTGAGTCAAAATTTTGAAAGAGATGTAGTAAAAATGGTTGCTATTTTAGACAGGGCAGCAAAGACTCCCGAAGGTCCAAGATGTTTCCCAACTGAAATTTCTCATCAAGTGGATAAAGAGAATAGCATTTGGCAGTTTACATCTGGCAGGTTACGTTTATTATGGTTTTATGATGAAGGGAGGGTTATTATATGCACTAACATTTTTATAAAAAAAGGACAAAAAACACCACGAAAAGAGAAGGAGCGGGCAATCAAATTAAAGCAACAGTATTTTACTGCTAAAAGAAATGATAAATTAATAGTTATAGACGATGAGGACTAACGATGAAAAAGATAAAAAAAATCAAAAATTTTTTTAAAGAGATTAAAAAAACTGATTCTTATATAGCTGAGCAAACAAAATTAGATTTTATAGTCCAGATATACAAACTGATGCAAGAATCTAACATAACACAGAAAGAATTTGCTAGAAAATTAGGTGTTACCGAAGCATATGTTTCTAGAATACTTAGGGGAAATATAAACTTCACAATTGATACAATGGTAAAATTAACAAGAGCGCTTAATTCCAATCTACATATAAAGGTTGTTCCTGTCTATCAAGATGTTAAATGGTTTTCGGTGATAAAAAATAAGGATATACAAAAAACAAAAGAAAAGTCATATTATATACCTAACCCTGAATTAAATAATATAATAGAGGAAGTCGATGGCCCCATTGCAGCTTAAAAGCTATTTTTTTACAGATATATCAATTAAGGTGAATCCAGACTTTAATTCTAATATAGATAATCCCGACTTAGGGGAATTAGGATTAAATGTCTCAGTTACTTCCAGTGAGCAAGAAGAAAATTTATTTCAAGTTGATCTTGAAATTAGGATAGAACCAAAAGAGGATAAAAATATTTTCCCTTATCAAATTAAGCTGGTAACAGTGGGCATATTTGAAATTAGTCCAAAATGGCCAAAAGAAAAAGTTATGGATCTGCTGAAGATTACAGGAGCATCTATTCTCTACAGTGCAGCTAGAGAATTCCTTTTAATTATAACTTCAAGATTACCCTGGAAGCCAGTTATGTTACCCACTGTTTCTTTTGCCTATCTTAAAAATAAGTCCTCTCGATAGAAGAAAAAAATTTAAGATCCCATAGACTTTCCGACTCCGCAATTTTGCCGAGCCCTCGCTACTTTAAGCTTTTCTCTTTAAAAACGTGAAAAAAATTTACGTTTTTTAGAGGAGCTTAAATCATTGCAAGTTCTTGAGTTATACATTTTGTTATGAATGTTATTTAATTGACTGGGATGAGTTGTATTGTGATGAAATGGAAGGGAGAGGCTGGTTTGAAGGATGTTGTATACCTAATTCAGAGGAAACATCCACACCAATAAATAAGCATGTTCCCTCTGCTCTATGGTGGAGCTGGAGCACGTAAAGATACGGATAACATTTTAACGATTAATGAAGATGGAACAATTGAGTTATGGATCAATGACCGAACTTATGAGCTCACAGAGAATGTAACCGAGCAGATTATTGAACAACTAGGGCTTGTAAATATAGGGATTATTTTTTTTACCAGAAATGTATTTACATTTTGGGAGTAAAAATTGGGTACAAGCTGGGTGCATATTGGGTGCAAAAATGCGCCAAATTGACCCTAAATTCTCTTATTTACTTTTTTTTAAAAATCATATATATCCTTGAATGTATTGATTTTGCCGGCATAGCTCAGTGGTAGAGCAGCTGATTCGTAATCAGCAGGTCAGGGGTTCAAATCCCCTTGCCGGCTTTTTTATTCATTCTTCTTCAAATGCCTGTACTTCGTATATAAAAATCTCAATATCATCATCCATCCACCCTGTTGGAGAAAGGCCAGCTTTCATTGATAAATGGGTCAAAAAGTCCCTTTTATCTGGTAATTGCTCCCATACTTGAGGTAAAAAGGTGGCCTGATAAAATCCTTTTTTTAAGATCACTCCATGTTTATTTGGCTTGAGTTTGTTTAAGAGTTCCTGATACCCGTTAAAATGTAAAGGGGTAGGATTTGTTAAAACTGAAACCTCTATTTTTATTTCAGGATATTCTATCTGAGATAGGGGAGGGAATCTGGGGTCATTAAATGCTGCATTAACTGCATTTTCTTTAACACCTTTAATAAGGGGTAAAATAGGTTGGATGTGGCCAATACACCCCCTTAAATTTCCCCTTTTATTTAAAGTTACAAACACTCCCCTTTTTTCTTGAAAGACTTCTTTATTTAGATCTTGTTCTGAAATTTCCTGGTTTGATTTGCCAAATAGCCTTTCTTCAATTGCACCTCTAGCCAATTTTAGGAGTATTTTCCCCTCATCTTCAGTTAGTTTTTTGAATTCTCCCATCTAAAATACCTCCGAAAGAAAGTTTATTAGTTCTCTGTGAAATGTGTCAGGATCTTTTAAATAACAGGGATGAGGTCCATCTTTGATCACAACGAGTTTGGAATTTGGGATATTCTCTTTTAAAAAATGTGCATATTTAATTGGTGCTAGGTCATCTTTTTCTCCCCACACAATCAATGTGGGAACACTAAGCTCTTTTATTCTAGGGGCATTCTCTTCAATTCCTACGGTTCCAACCAATACCAGTCCTTTGGGGATGTCTTTGTATTTAAAATAAAAGTTCAAAGTTATTCTTCCGCCCATAGAAGGCCCAAGAATCACTGGTGTTTCAATATTTAGTTTTTTTATAACATTGTATAGAACATCTATCTGTTCCATTAAGCAATAAGGGGATTCCCCAAATCCAGGCATGTCCATTGCTACAACCCTATATCCTGCGTTGGCCAGGGCTTCAATTGTACCCAAGTCCTTCCAGGTCTGGGCCTTAAATTTTGCCCCATGTAAAAGGACTATACAGTTATCTGCCTCACTGCCTGCAGAAAGTGTATTAATTTTGCAATCTTCTATCTCTACATATTTTTTTTCTATATCCATAAATTCCTCCTTTTTTTTGTGTTAATCATTTTCTTTACTTAGTCAAAATTGTGCTGTATAAAATCTTCTACCCGTGAATTATAAGTTTATTCATCGGGTTAGTCAAAGGATAAAAGGGAAATTTGGGGTTATTATTATTTATCTCAAAAACAAATGGGGAGATGTTATGGCTGAGATTAAAAAGGTATTATGTGCAATTGACTTTGGTCCAATGACATCAAAAATTGTAGACTATGCCAAGACAATGTGTAATTGTTTAAATTCAAAAATTTATCTTATTTATGTGGTACATTCTTTAGATGTCATTGAACAATTTTCAGTACCCAAAAGTTACAGAGAAGAATATGAAAAACAGATGATAGACCAGGCCAAGGCAAAGGCTCAGGAATTAAAAGAGAAATTTTTTCAAGATAGGGATGTTGAATTTGTCTTAAAATCAGGAAACCCAGCCAAAGAAATCCTATCTTTTATGGATTCTGAAAAAATAGATATGGTGGTAATTGGGGCCATAAATAAAAAAGATATTGGGGAATTTTTATTTGGATCTGTTGGAGAAAAGGTAATAAAATTGTCCAAGGTTCCTGTGGTAGTGATAAAATAATTTTCATGTGCGTTTTTAATAACTTTTAGGCCAAATAGTTTATTTAAAGGAGCCTTCGAGGTGAGTATTTTAATAAAGGAAGTATTTTTAAATAAAGAGATAGTTGATGTATATATTGAGAATGGTATATTTAAAAAAATAGGAAAATCCCTTAATGTTGAAGCTGATCAGGTGATTTCAGGTAAAGATAGGGCAATAATTCCTTCTTTTTTTAATGTACATACCCATGCTGCAATGACCCTTTTAAGGGGATATGCCGATGATATGGATCTCCATACGTGGCTCAATAATCACATTTGGCCATTTGAGAGAAAATTGACACCAGATGACGTTTACATAGGTACCAAACTGGCCTGCCTTGAGATGATAAAGACGGGAACTACGTTTTTTTGTGATATGTACTGGCATGTTGAGGCAATTGCCCAGGCCGTGGATGAGATGGGGATTAGAGCTGCCATATCATCTGCATATGTGGATTTTGAGGATCCAAAGAAAGGAGAATATTTTCAGAAAAAAAATAGAGAATTCTTTTATTCCCCTCCAAAGGTATCTTCAAGGGTAATGTTTATTATGGGTCCCCACGCAATTTATACTGTTTCAAAGGCTTCCCTTGAGTGGATTAGAGATTTTGCCCAAGATATGGGGCTCTTTGTCAATATCCACGTTGCCGAGACAAAAAAAGAAATGGAAGATTGCAAAAAAATTAGGGGGACTACTCCTGTTAAGTATCTAGATGATATTGGATTTTTGAATGAGAGATGTATCCTTGCCCATGTTATCTGGGTGGATGAAGAGGAGATAGAGATATTAAAAAATAGAAATGTCAAAATAGCCCATGTGCCAACTTCAAATATGAAACTGGCCTCAGGCTCCTTTAAATTTGATGAATTTATAAATCAAGGAATAATAGTTGGGATAGGCACAGATGGTTGTGCCTCAAATAATAACCTGGATATGCTGGAGGAGATGAAAATCGCTGCATTAAGGGCAAAGATGGCATCAAATAGTCCCACATCTGGGAAAAGTGATGATATATTTAGGTGTGCTACAAAAAATGGAGCCATGATTTTTAGTATAGATGCAGGAGAAATTAAAGAGGGGAAGGTTGCTGATTGTGTTTTAATAGATCTAAATCATCCCCAGATGGTCCCATGTCACAATTTGATTTCCAATTTAGTCTATGCAGCAAATGGAGATGTTGTGACAACAACTATTTGTAATGGCAAGATACTCATGCACAATAGATACGTAGAAGGTGAAGAAGAAATAATAAAAACAGCGAAGAAGCAGATAAAGTCTATACTTGATAGATTATAATCACTTACTCTCAAATAGAAGATTATTTTTTAAACTACGGTGTAACCATAAAGTGCCATAACACACCAGCTGCTATTGCGGATCCAATCACGCCTGCCACGTTAGGTGCCATAGCGTGCATGAGTAAGAAGTTGGTCTTGTCTTCTTCTTTGGCAACCATTTGCACCACCCTTGCAGAGTCTGGTACAGCTGAAACACCTGCAGCCCCAACCAGGGGGTTTATTTTATGTTTTACAAATAGGTTCAAAAATTTTGCAAAAAGAACACCTGATGCAGTTGCCACTGCAAAGGAGAATGCACCTAACATAAAGATATAGAGAGCTTTGGGGGTGAGAAAATAATCGGCCTGGGTGCTGGCTCCAACAGTAAAACCCAGGATTATGGTAACTGAGTCTATTAATGCAGTCCTTGCAGTTTGAGCAAGTCTTTCTGTCACTACGGCTTCTTTTAACAAATTACCTAAAAATAGCATGCTAAACAACGGAAGGGATGCTGGTGCCAGAAAGGTGGTGAGTAAGAAACCTACTATGGGAAAGATGGTTTTTTCTTTTTTTGGGACATCCCTTGGTTCTTCCATTCTGATTAATCTTTCTTTTTTGGTTGTTAAAAGCTTCATGATTGGTGGTTGTATTACAGGGACAAGGGCCATATAAGAATAGGCTGCAATGGATATTGGACCTAATAGATGGGGGGCTAATTTAGCTGTTAAAAATATAGATGTTGGGCCATCTGCTCCACCAATTATGCCTATTGAAGCAGCCTCTTGTGGCGAAAATCCTATGTAAAGTGCTCCAAGAAAAGTCAAAAATATTCCCGTCTGGGCAGCAGCCCCAAGGAGCATTAAAATGGGCCTTGCCAGCATGGTAGAAAAGTCGGTCATGGCTCCAATGCCAAGAAATATAAGGGGAGGATAAATCCCTTTAACTACTCCAAAATATAAATAATTTAAAACACTACCTTGATCATACACTGATATATTGACACCAGCTACATGAGGCACGTTACCAACCAGGACACCAAAACCTATAGGGATCAATAAGAGGGGTTCATAGTGTTTGGCTACGCCTAAATAAATAAGAATTATTCCTACAATTATCATTAGAAAATACTTGAGGTTGATTAAAGCAAAGCCAGTCGTAGCCATATAATCGAATATGTGATGCATAATAACTCCATTTTAAGGATTTATGGGTTAGACTATCCTGTTGTGATGTCTTCTTCTCTCCAATAGTACCTGCCTTTATCTATTGGGATAATGATCCCATTGTCTATAAGAATTTTTATAGTGGGCTTTGAAATAGCCAGATTTCTTTTTTTTGCAAGCTCGAGGAGTTGAGATAGACTAAATTCTTCTCCAATAAATTTTGCTAAAATATATAATTGTTTTGCCTCCTCAACAGCTGAGGGTGGACTGTTTTTTAATAATCTAAAACCAGGAAAGGGTTCTTTGTTTTTAAAAAAATTAAATTTAGTAAAAAGTCCAGATCTATTTTCCCATAATAGAATTACCTTATGTAATTCTGATAAAATCACAAAAAGACCGAATAACCCTAAAAACACTGTTATTATACCCACCACAGTAACAGACAGGCCATGGGCTGAGTTTATTGCCTCAAGTCCTCTTAAGTTCATATTATTAATTTCCCCCTAAATTCTTCCAGGCTATTTATATTTAAATTGTTTGCCATTATATGCAGACTATCTACTATTTCAAAACTAAGGGCTGGATTAGTGAAGTTTGCAGAACCAATCTGTACAGCATGGGCACCAACTAAGATAAACTCAAATACATCTTCCACACTGGATATTCCTCCAATGCCTATAACAGGTATATTGACAACTTGCACTACCTCATAAACCATTCTAAGAGCTATGGGTTTTATGGCAGGTCCAGATAATCCCCCAATGACATTTGTTAGTTTAGGTCTTCTCTTGTAAATATCCACTGCCATTGCTGGTATGGTATTTATTAGGGATATTGCATCTGCTCCTGCTAGTTCTATAGCTTTTGCTATTTTTTTTATGTCTGATACATTGGGACTGAGTTTTACTATTACAACTTTTGAACCTGCATGTCTTTTGACTGCTTCACACACCATTGCAGCACTTTTTTCGTCTTGTCCAAATTGTATCCCTCCTTGTTTTACATTGGGGCAAGAAATGTTCACTTCAAGTGCTCCAATTTCTTCCCTTTCTGAAGTTATTTTACTCAATGTCTCAAAATCTTTAATATTTTCTCCATATAGATTTACAATTATTGGGGTCTGTTTGTATGGGAGTTTAGGCAATATATCTTGTATAAAGGCGTTTATCCCTATGTTTTCTAGACCAATGGAATTTAGCATCCCACAGGGTGTCTCTGCGATTCTATCTCCCATATTTCCCTGTCTTGGATTTATAGATAACCCCTTTACTACAATACCACCAAGTTTTTTTAAATCCCCAAATGTTTTATACTCAATGCCATATCCAAATGTGCCAGATGCAGTTAAGATAGGATTTTTTAACTCAAGACCTCCAATTTTTACTGAAAAATCCATTAGTAAAACCCCTTTTTTTATACCTTTGGGAGCTTAAAATCCTCTGTGTTCACAAAAAGTTGTGAGATCTTCACATCTAAATACTGGCCCATGCTTGCAGACCTGGAAGTTTTTATTAGAAGTACCAGGAATTGAACAGCCAAGACAGACCCCTATGCCACAAGCCATAGGCCTTTCCAAGGAAATTTGAAGCTGTGTCTTTTTGGATGTGCATACTGTGTGGACCATGTCTAGAAATGGATGTGGTCCACAGGCAAAAATTTGTCCATCAGCTGAATATCCTTCAATTTTTACTTGAATTGCCTTTTTTAGGCGTAAAAGATCCCTTTCACTTCTATCCCTTATTGTCCATATTAATATTTTTCTTGAGATATTTTTTAGGGGGTAACAGGATAAGTTTTTTCTGTGGCCAAAGATGATCTCAATGTTTTCTGGATAGGGATGGTTTTTGATTAGCCCCAAAAAAGGGGCTATCCCCATTCCGCCTGCAAGGATGAGTATAGGTAATGACTCGTCTATTTCAAATCCATTACCCAGTGGACCCCAAACCTTTACCGCGTCGTTTGGTTTTAACTCAGCTAATTTTTTTGTCCCCCTGCCCTTTACCTGAAAAAATATCTCTAGCTTTTCTTCATCTAAGTTGGATATGGAAAAAGGCCTGGGAAGAAAGGGATCATACCCCCATGATATGGGCCTTATCATGATGAATTGGCCAGTTTTATATTTCCATTTTGGAGAACAAAGCCTTAAGATGAAAAATTCTTTTCCATCTAATGGCACCAATTCTAATACGCGCAGATCAATGCACTCTATATTCTTCATGGATCCTCCCTAAGAAGCTGGGCTGCAAGGGCTTTACCTTGTGGACCTCCTCCTGCCATTCGAGAAAGTTCTTCAAAAATTTCATCTCCAACTAAGGTCTCACACCTACTTATAGTCTGCGAGCTATTGACCTCTTTTTGTACCCTGAAATGTCTGTGCGCTAAGCATGCCAATTGTGGCCAGTGTGTCACTAATATTATTTGTTGTTTTTTAGATAGTTGTTTTAACTTACTTGCCACCTTATTTAAGGTGAGTCCGCCAATACCTGTATCAATTTCGTCAAATATAAGGGTTGGCAACTGCTCTGTTGTAGTTGTTACAATGGCCAGAAAAAGCCTTGATAATTCCCCACCTGAAACAGTCTGTTCAATGGGTTGCATCTGGTGACCTGGATTTGGACTCCACACAATCCTTGCCCTTTTTTCCTCTATTTTGTCTAACAATTCAACTGAAAAAAAATCAAACTCAATTTGAATATTTTTATGAAAGCCAAGTTCAACTAGTTCTCTTTTTAATTTTTTTTCTAATTTTTTTGCTGCATCTAACCTTAAATTGTTAATGGAGCTTATTATATTTTTCAACTGGTATAAATAGGTTTGTCTGATTTTGTCTAATTTTTTGATCTCAAGCTCTAATTCATCCCTTTTGGAAATTTTATTTTCAAGAATTTCCTTTAAGTTGATGATTTCATCCAGGGACTTGTTTAACTTTCTTTTTAATTGTTCGATTTCAAATAAACGAGATTCTATATTTTCCAGCTCAGCTACCTGTTCAAGCCCAATTGGATAGGATTTGAGTTTTGTTTCTAGGTCAACTATTGTGTCTTTTGCCTGTTCTAAAGGATCTATAAAACCTTCAAAATCTGAATCAAGAGAAGTGATGTCTTTTGTTATGCCTATTAACGCAATCAATTGGTCCAGGAGGGGGGATGATTCTGAATCAATTATTTGAAGACAACTGTCTATTTTCTCTTTTAATTTTGCACTATTTTTAAGCTCTTCCCTTTTTTTTAATAATACTTCATCTTCTTTTGGCTCTGGAGATATCCTTTGGATTTCTTTTAACTGATATTCCAAAAAATCTTTTTGAGAATCTATCTCTGTTATCTGTTCCCTGATATCAAAAATTTTCTCTTGGACCTCTTTTATCTTTTTGGTTAAGTAGTCTTTTTTTTGAATCAATTCTAAAGGTAGATGTTCATCTAAGAGTTTTGTGTGATATTCTGGTCTAAGCAGCTTGTGCTGCTCATGTTGAGATGTGTATATTATTAGCTTGTTTCTGAGCTCTAAGACCTTATTTTTTGAACTGAGATTGTCATTTATATACACTCTGCTTCGACCTGAGTTGTGCGTGATTTCACGTCTAATTATGATTTCTTCTTTTTCATGAGAAAAAATAGCCTCTACATATGCCTTATCTTTTCCCTGTCTTACAATTTTCCAGGGTAAGTTTTCACCAAGGAGAAAGTCCAATGCCTTTAAAATAATAGACTTTCCTGCCCCACTTTCTCCAGTTATAACGTTTAGGCCCCTGGAAAATTCTAGTTCTGCGTCTTGGATTAGTGCGAGATTTTTGATTCTTAGAAACTCTAACATGTTCTATTTACTTAATTTATCTCATTTTAGAAACTTTATTTACAAAGTTTATAAACTTTTTTCAAAAAGAATTCAAATTATTTGTCCAGAGGACGAAACTTAAGTAATGGTATATTATGCTCAAAAAAATATTGACACAGATCTAAAATTAGGGCAAAAATAGCCCTGTTAAAGGGGCCGTAGCTCAGTTGGGAGAGCGCTTGAATGGCATTCAAGAGGTCAGGGGTTCAATTCCCCTCGGCTCCATAAAAAGGACCAGGTAATATATCTGGTCCTTTTTTTTATGTGTTTTTTTGCATAAGCCATCAAGTTTAATTTAAATCCAAGTTTCTCAAGTCAGGCACAAAAAAATTTACAAAATTTTTGTTGATTTTGTTATATAACTAAAGTAAGTAATTACTTACTTTGTGGGAGATAAGTTATGGAAAAAACCAGTACAAGAGATAGAATAATAGAAGCAGCCTACACCTTGTTTTCAGAAAAAGGGTATCATGGGACCAGCACAAGGGAGATTGCCAATGCCGCATCGGTTTCAGAAGTAACTCTTTTTAGAAATTTTGGGAGTAAGGAGTTGTTATTTGAAGAGGTGTTAAAAAATAAATCAATTATTCCCGATTTATTGGATGCCACTAAGGATGTAGAACAATATAATCTAAATGATGTACTGTTATCTCTGGCAAAAAGATTTTATTATACTATGGTATCAAAAAAGAAATTTATAATGATAACATTGTCAGAAATAAATCAATATTCAGAAAAAATTATTGATATTTATGAGAAAATTATAACCCAAATAGACGAATTGTTCGTAAAAATTTTGTTAAAATACAAATCTGATAATACAAATTCTGATTTAATGATCATTTCCATGGCATTTAGGGGAATGATCTTTGACTTGTTTTTAGTCAATGAAATTTTATTAAGAAAGAACATTGCAGAATCCGAAATTAATGATATACTTTCCTCATATGTAAAAATAATTTTAAATTCAATAAATAAATAGGTCTCATGGAGGTTTTTTTATGAAAAAGAGATATATTTTGCCATTTGTTTTTATATTTATGTTGATGTTAATTGGATGTAAGGAAAATAAAAAAACTCCATCTAAGATGCAAATGAGACTCCCTGTGGTATCATATATATTAATAAAAAAGCAACGTGTTACTTTAACAAAAGAGTTGCCAGGAAGGGTTGCCTCGTATAAAACTGCTAAAATAATCCCACAGGTAAGTGGAACTATATTAAAAAGGGTCTTTAAGGAAGGTTCTTATGTAAAAAAAGGAGATCTTTTGTATATCATCGATCCAAGGCTATATGAGGCTGCCCTTGAAAGTGTTCAATCGGCTTTAAAGGCAGCTCAAGTAAAGCTTCCTGCATTATCAAAACAAGTAAAGAGATATTCAGTACTTGTAAAAACTAACTCTATTAGTAAACAGGTATATGATGATACCAAGGCTGCTTTAGATAATTTAAAGGCAAATATAGAACTATATAAAGCAAAGATAAGATCTGCAAAGATCAATTTGGATTATTGTTATATCAAAGCGCCTATAGATGGGATAATAGGTCGCTCATATATAACAGAGGGACAGGTTGTTTATGCATATCAACCAAATCCTTTGGCAATAATTCAACACTTTGATTCAGTTTATGTGGATGTGTCAATCTCCACAGAAGAATTATATGAACTGAAAAAAGAGAGGGCATCAAAATTGATAAATTTCACTCCTGATATGGACAAAAATGTACAGCTTATTTTTGAAGATAATTCTATTTATCCAGAGAAAGGAATTTTAGAATTTAATGAGGTCACTGTAGATCAGACCACTGGATCTGTTACTTTGAGGTTAAAGTTTCCAAATAAAAATAAGATACTGCTTCCCCAGATGTTTGTTAGGGCGAAGATTATTGAAGGTATTATGGAAAATGGGATTTTGGTTCCTGAAGAGGCTGTAAAGTTTGATACCAGGGGAAATCCCTATGTCTTTGTGGTGGATAATCAAAATAGCGCAGTTGTAAGGCCAATTGTCATTGATAGAAGCATTGGTAACAAGTGGCTGGTTCTATCAGGACTCAAGGAAAATGATAGGGTTATAGTAAAGGGGCTACAATATATAAGACCAGGAGTTCCAGTAAAGGCTGTTCTAGATACCCCTAATGCCAAAAGATAAGGGAATTTCCATAGGAGGATATAGATGATATCTCGTTTTTTTCTAAAAAGACCGGTTTTTGCCTGGGTGATAGCCATAGCAATCATGAGTTTTGGACTGCTGGGAATTAAATTTTTACCTGTATCTGAACACCCAGAACTGGCACCTCCTGTAATTGCGGTAGAGGCAATGTATCCTGGTGCTTCTGCTGAGACAGTAGAGAGTACTGTAACTCAGATTATAGAGCAAAAATTAACTGGATTGGACGGTCTTTGGTATATGAGTGCCAAATCAAGTTCTGCTGGGGTATCCAGGATTGAACTTACATTTGCTCCAGGAACCGATCCTGATATTGCATGGTCAAAGGTGCAAAACAAGGTCCAGCTTGCCCTTGCTAGCTTGCCTGAGACTGTTCAAAGACAGGGAGTAAAGGTAAGTAAATCAACCAAAAACTATTTACTCATTGTTGGACTCATATCAACTGATGGAAAATATAATGGTGATGATTTAAGGGACTATGCAAAGTCAAATATTGAAAAGGTCCTGGCAAGGATCCCAGGGGTGGGTGAAGTAGTAACTTTTGGAACAGAATATGCGATGAGGATCTGGTTAAATCCAGACAAATTAATAAAATATAATTTGACTGTAGAAGACGTGATTGCTGCCCTTAAAATATATAATGTAGAAGTTTCTGCAGGACAATTCGGTGGTGCCCCCGAAGTCAAAGGACAAAAATTTAATGCATCAATTATTGTTCAGCACTATTTAAAGACTCCAGAAGAATTTTCCAAAATTCCCATAAGGATAAATAAAGATGGCTCAAGAATATTTATCAAGGATGTGGGACGTGTTGAGCTTGGAACAGAGTTTTATAATGTTCGGGAAACATACAATGGAAAACCTGCTGCAGCTTTAGCGGTTAGAAAGATGGCAGGTGCGAATTCTTTAAAAGTAGCAGAGCGCATAAAGAAAAAATTAAAAGAGATGAGTAAGTATTTCCCTAAAGGAGTTAAAGTTACCTATCCTTATGACACCACTCCTTTTACAAAAGCTGCCATTCATGAGGTTATAAAGACCTTATATGAAGCAGTTATACTGGTATTTATCGTTATGTTTGTATTTTTGGGAAGTTTTAGGGCAACCATAATTCCCACTATTGCAGTTCCTGTTGTTGTGCTTGGAACATTTGGCATAATCTGGGTGCTTGGCTTTTCTATAAACATGTTAACCATGTTTGCAATGGTTCTTGCCATAGGACTTTTAGTTGATGATGCTATTGTTGTTGTGGAAAATGTAGATAGGATTATGGAAGAAGAAGGTCTGCCTCCAATGGAGGCAGCTGCTAAATCAATGGATGAGATAACAGGAGCTCTGGTGGGTATTGGATTGGTCTTATCTGCTGTGTTTTTGCCAATGGCATTCTTTCCAGGTTCTACAGGAATTATTTACAGACAATTTTCAGTAACAATTGCAGCAGCGATGCTACTTTCTGTTGTAGTAGCCCTTGTGTTGACCCCTGTTTTATGTGGTAGTTTTTTAAGACCCTATCCAAAGGGGACTCCTACCTATGAGAGGACTTTTTTCATTTTTAAGCCGTTTTTAAAAGTTTTTGATAAGGTGTTAAAGAAGGGGAGAGAATTATACCTCTCAGTTGTAGGGTACACCCTGGGCAGAAAGATCAGGTTTATTATCATCTATGTAATAATTGTGGGTATAACTGGTTATTTATTTCTAAATATGAAAACTGGATATCTTCCAAATGAAGACCGTGGCATTTTGCTTATTCAGGCGATTTTACCTTCAGGCTCTAGCATGGAACAGACAGAAAAAGTCATGAAGCGAGTTGAAGAATATATCCATACACATGAGCAAAAGGCTGTTGAATCCACAGCATCAGTTGTTGGTTATTCTTTTGCAGGGCAGGCTCCAAATGTAGGACTTGGTTTTATTAAACTTAAAGATTGGAGCTTGAGAAAGGATAGGTCCCTGTCAGCCGAGGCTATAGTTGGAAGACTTATGAGAGAGTTTTCAAAATACAATGATGCAATGGTGTTTGCCTTTATGCCCCCTGCAATTATTGAACTTGGAAATGCAGCAGGATTTGATTTTGAGCTGTTGGATTATGGGGGAGTTGGATACCAAAAATTGCTCGAGGCGAGAAATCAGTTACTTTATATGGCATTTAAAGACCCAAGGCTTCTTCGCGTGAGGCCAAATGGATTTGATCCTGTTGTTCAATACAAAATAGATATAGATTGGGAAAAGGCAGGTGCTTTGAAGTTACCAATTACGTCCATTCACAACAACATAGCAGCAGCAATTGGTTCTGCTTATGTAAATGACTTTGTAAAAAATGGAAGGGTAAAGAAGGTGTATGTGCAGTTTGATGCACCATACAGGATGATGCCAAAGGACTTAAGAAAAATATATATAAGAAATTTAGAAGGCAAATTGGTTCCATTTTCAGCAATTGCAAAGGGTAGATGGATATATGGCCCTCAGCAGTTAGAGAGATATAATGGTTTTCCATCAATAAATATATGGGGAGAACCTGCACCAGGCTTTAGCACAGGTGATGCAATAAAAGAAATGGAAAATCTTGTAAGCAAGCTTCCAAAAGAATTTGGCTATGCATGGACAGGACTGTCTTATCAGGAAAAAATGGCAACAAGCCAAGGACCATTGGTGTATGGATTTGCACTCTTTGTAATATTTTTGGTCCTTGCTGCTTTGTATGAGAGCTGGCCAATTCCAATTGCAATACTACTTTCCATGCCCCTTGGTGTAATTGGTGGAATAATAGCAACAAATTGGAGAGGATTTGACAATGACGTATATTTTCAGGTTGGGCTTGTAACAGTACTTGGGCTTACCACCAAAAACGCAATATTGATTGTTCAGTTTGCAAGGGAGAGGGTAGAGGCAGGATATGATTTAATAAAGGCAGTTTTAGAGGCTGCCAGATTAAGACTTAGGCCAATACTTATGACTTCATTTGCATTTGGTATGGGAGTGCTTCCCCTTGCCTTATCCCATGGTCCAGGCTCTGGAGCTGAGAATGCAATTGGAACAGTTGTGCTTGGTGGTACAATATCATCTACATTTATTGCAGTGATTTTTATTCCCTTGTTTTATGTGATTATCTATAAACTGCTTGGAAAACGTAAAAAAGAAGTCAGTATAAAACATAGAATGGAACATCAGGAAGGAGAGGCATAAATGAAAAGAAATATAGCTGTAATAATTATGATATTAACCATTTTATGTAGCTGTTCTTTTATTCCAAAATACAAAAGACCTGCAATGCCAGTTGATAATAAATTCCTAAATAAAGGTATGTATAAAAATATTTCCTTTGGAAATGAAACTAGTGTACCAGAGATAAAGTGGCAGGACTTTATTAAGGATCCAAAATTAAAAC
>NZ_JBMYBT010000009.1:0-6740 GCF_053993635.1 Desulfothermus sp.
ACGCGCCCGGGAGGATTCGAACCCCCGACCCATGGATTAGAAGTCCATTGCTCTATCCTGCTGAGCTACGGGCGCAACAAGAAAAGACTATATAAATTATTTGTCATTTGGTCAAGAGTTTGTTACACAAAATTTTTCGCAAGCATTAGTCAATTATTTTTTTGAGAGGAGGATATTTTGAATAGGGAATTGTTTAAATACCTACCCTCTGTTGATGTATTGTTAAAATCAGTGGACAGGGAAAAGGAACTGAATATTGTTCCAAGAGCCCTTATAAAAGATAAGATCAATGATTTTTTAGATTCCCTAAGACGGGATATTAAAGATGGAAATATAGAGAATAAACAACAACTTATGAAACTGGTTGAAAGAGACTTTATTGTAAATTTTTTAAAAAAAGCAACAATGCCCAAGTATAGACGAGTCATAAATGGCACTGGCGTGGTTGTGCATACCAATCTAGGCAGGTCCATTTTATCTCAAGAGGCAATAGATGCAGTGGTCAAAGGGTGTAGTTATTATACTAACCTGGAATTTTCCCTGGAAACTGGTAAGAGGGGAAGCAGGTATTCTTTAGTTGAAGACCTTCTTTTAGAACTAACTGGGGCGGAGGCAGGATTGGTTGTAAACAACAATGCAGGCGCTGTGCTGATTGTATTAAATACACTTGCAAAAGACAAAGAAGTAATAGTGTCCAGAGGTGAGCTTATTGAAATTGGAGGTTCTTTTAGGATACCAGATGTAATGAAGAGCAGTGGTGCTATTTTGTGCGAGGTAGGGGCAACCAACAGGACACATCTCTATGACTATGAACAGGCTATTTCTCCTAATACAGCTGCCTTATTTAAGGCACACACTTCAAATTACAGGATAGTGGGTTTTCACAAAGAAGTTGGCTTAGAAGAATTGGTTGAGCTTGGTAATCGGTACAATCTCCCAGTTATTGAAGACCTTGGAAGTGGAAACTTCTGTGATTTTCCTGACTGGCTAAATATCAATGAGCCCACTGTAGCAGATAGAATAAAAAAAGGTGTTAGTGTTGTCTCTTTTAGTGGTGATAAATTACTCGGAGGTCCACAGGCAGGGATTATAGTTGGTAAAAAAGAATATATTGATAAAATCAAAAAAAATCCATTAAACAGAGCACTTAGAATAGATAAAATGACATTAGCAGCATTGGAAGCAACCCTTAGACTTTATAAAGATAAAGAATTGGCCAAAAATAAAATTCCCACCTTAAAATTAATATTCACACCCATTTCAACTCTTAAGGCCAGGGCAAGGAGGCTGGTGAAAAGATTAAAACAGGAATTAGGAGAAATGTACTTTTTTGCAATAAAAAAAGGCAGTTCAAGGGTAGGTGGCGGTGCTAGTCCAGAAAAAGACCTTCCAACCTGTCTTGTTTTAGTTAAACCTAATTTTATGGACAATTTGGATAGGTTCAGATCAATTTTGCTTAATACAGATCCTCCTTTAGTTGGTATTATTGAAGATGATTATTTTATGTTGGATGTTAGGACATTGCTTAAAGATGATTTATCCATAATTCCAGAAGTATTAAAACAGGCATATAATGCTGTAAAAGGAAATTAGGAGGTTTTTTATGGAACTTTTGCATAAGCAAAAGAGTTGTTATGAAATATATAAAGACGATCAAGACAAAGTAGACAATTTTGCTAAAGAATATATCAATTTTTTAAATAATTGTAAAACAGAGAGAGAAACTGTAAAATGGATTGAAGATAGACTAATAGAGAAGAATATCTCTAATGATTCAAGTAAATCTATATTTTATAGAAAATTTAAAGATAAGAGTATAATATTGGTTAGGAGAGGGAAAAAATCTTTAAAAAATGGAATAAGAATAATTGGTGCTCATCTAGATACTCCAAGATTGGATTTTAAACAACACCCCATATATGAAAATACCTATCTTGCTATGGTAAAAACCCATTATTATGGTGGTATAAGAAAACACCAATGGTTTTCAATTCCTCTGGCAATCCATGGGGTTGTTGTAAAAATTGATGGTACAAAGGTGAATATTAAGATTGGAGATGATCCAAAAGATCCTGTATTTGTAATTCCAGATCTTTTGCCTCATCTTGCTTACAAACAAAATGACAAAAAGTTGTCTAAGGCATTTGAGGCAGAAAAGATGAATGCAATTATAGGAAGCGTGCCATATATGGGGGAAGAAGAAGTTGAAGATAAAATAAAATTTGCAGTTTTAAATATATTAAATAAAAAATATTCAATTACAGAAGAAGATCTATATAGCGCTGAACTTCAATTTGTTCCAGCATATCAAGCTAAATTTGTAGGACTGGACAACTCCCTTATTGGGGGATATGGGCAGGATGATAGAATTTGCGTTTTTTGCGGACTAAAATCATTTTTGGATCAACAAGATCCAGAATTTACTCAAGTTTTGGTGTGCTGGGACAAAGAAGAGATTGGATCAGAAGGGGCATCAAGCGCTAGGTCGAGATTTATAGAATATGTCCTACAGGAAATCATTGATGTATGGGGCGAAGACTGTAATCTTTCAGATGTATTTTTAAATACAAAGGCTATTTCAGCAGATGTCCACGGTGCCCTTGATCCAGATTATCAAGATCTACACGATAAACTCAATGCATCAAAACTGGGATATGGGCCAGTTTTTTGTAAATTTACAGGCCATCGTGGAAAAGTTGGGGCAAATGACGCAAATGCTGAGTATATTGCTTTTTTGAGAAACAAGCTAAATAAAAAAAATATTCCCTGGCAAATGGCTGAATTAGGCAAGGTAGATGAGGGTGGAGGAGGAACTGTAGCCAAATTCCTGGCCAGGTATGGAATGGATATTATTGATTTTGGACCAGGGATTTTGGGCATGCACAGTCCCTATGAAATAAGCAGTAAATATGATTTATACGCAACCTATCTGGCCTATAAAGAGTTTTATAAATAAATTTGTGAGGAATTTTTATGAGTTTAGAGAAGATAAAATTAGAAGATAAAGGGAGCGATATTATGTTTTCGTCACCTGAGGGGACAAGCGTAGTAACTGTCTTAAATTATTTGAGAAATATTGGAGTTCCTGAGGACGGTAAATGGCAAACTTTGATTTTGTATTTAAGATATATTGCAGAATATAGTTATTTAACTTTGTCACAAAAGCAAAAGATACAGGAACTATTAATTGACGTTATTAAAGGGAAAAAGTTTGATGAAGAGGAATATAATAATGTAAATAAAGCCTTAGGCGATATACTTTTTGAGCCATATAAGAAAAAATTAGAAGAAGTTGTAAAAGAGTCCCATGAATTGGCTAAAAAATTTGCAGAAATGTCTAATCTTAGAAAGAAACATATAGAAGATCTTGAACAACATACAATAGAGATAATTGAAAAAACTGATGATATTGAAATTACAATAAAAAAGATAAAGCAATCCTTTAAAAGGGTATTAAATCTTATTGAAGAGGATATAAAAAACCTATATGAAGATGTTAATATAGATGGTTTGACATCTTTATACAACAGAAAATTTTTAGACATAAATTTAGATAGAATATTAAAAAAGTGCCAAAAAAATAATATGCCATGTTGTATATTGATGTTTGATATAGATGATTTCAAAAAGATTAACGATACTTATGGTCATAGGGTCGGTGATCAGGCTTTAAAAATCGTGGCCAAAATAATAAAAAATAGAGGTGAAAAATTTCTTCTCAAAAATAAAAGAGGAAATTTTTTTGCTACAAGATATGGAGGAGAAGAATTTTGTGTAATTTTGGAAGGATATGAATCAAAAGAAGGGTATAATTTTGGAGAAGACATTAGGAAAGGTATTGCAAAATATAATTTTATTGTCAGAAGCGTAGATGGGGAAGTGGTGGAATCAGGAATAAAGGTTACAGTTAGTGGCGGTGTGTCTTCTACGTACAGGGGAGATAAATTGGGAGAGGCTCTAATTGAGGAGGCTGACCAGTCACTTTATAGGGCAAAGAGGTCAGGTAAAAATAGGATAGAGGTTTACGGCGTAAATGATTAAATTTTTAAGTTTAAAATCAATCCCTAAGGATAAAATCCACGCAAAAGGTGACTGGCTGTTTGGCAAAATACTTTCAGATAGATTTAATTTTAAACCAATAAAGAGAAAATATTTGTATCCCATTATAGTGGAAAAAAAGCAAAACTATTTTGATATGATATGGGGAAATGAAGTATTGCAGGAATGTAAACAAGATAAGATCGATGCAATTGTAGTTGAAGCCAGTGATTTTTATAAGGGGTTGATAAATTTAGAATTTTTGAAACATGAATTTAAAAATTCTGGAAAAATAATTGTATGTGCTAGATATTTTGATAAATTGGTAGAAAAAAAAGACAAGGCTGGATGTTTTTTTGATGTTTTTGGTGATATTTTAAATAAAAAAGAGATTAATTTTTTATTGCAGTGGCTAAAATTACCTAAAATTTTTGATGAAATTTTGATAAAGGACAATGTTTCTCTGGATGTTATAGAAGTATTTAAAAAATTTTCTCAAAAGGAGCAAAAATATTTGCTTCCTTTTTTTATTAACATCAGATGGGGAAAAAATAAATCAAAAATATTTTTAGAACTTCTATATAAATTAAAAAAAAGAGAAAAAGTAGATATAGAAACTATATTAAGTCCTTTACTTGAGATCTTAGAAAAAGATTTGTCTCCAAATGACAAAATTCAAAAAATACTAAATAATTTAAGGGATAGATGTTATCCTTTAAAAAGGACCGTAGAAAAAGAATTTATTCAATGGAGTTCAAAGATCATTAATAAAAAAAGAATGAAAATTATACCTGCTAATGAATTTGAATTAGATGAAATTGTCATGGAAGTAAAACTCGATGGATCATATGCCCTTAAAGATTTAGTTGAAGATTTAAAACCTAAAATTGATGAATGGGATAAATTTTATAACTGGTATAAATCTCGATTAAATGGTGAGTGATTTAAGATAATGAGTGATTATATAACCTCAAATATAAAAGGAATTTTTATAGATAATCAAGTAAAAAGGAGTCCTATAACTAACACTGTTTCTAAAAATGCAGGTTCAATCCCTATAATTTATAGTGATTTTTCCAGCCTTGATGATAGAGAATTAAAAAAGGGATATGTGTATTTAGTAAAATACAAAGGAAGATTTTTTAAAAAATGTCCAGGAACAAAATTTTATAACTGTTGTGGGTATAAAATAATCCATATTGGAGAGGGATGTCCATTAAATTGTTCATATTGTATATTAAAGGCATATTTTTCTCACAATAGCATAAAGGTCTGGGCAAATATAGAAGATCTATACATGGAGTTAGATAAGATATTTTCAAATAGAGAAAAATTTTTTAGGGTAGGGACTGGCGAGTTTACTGATTCTTTGGCTATCGAGTATTTAACTAATTATTCCAAATACTTAATTGAATTTTTGTCTCAATTTAAGAATGTAATATTAGAGTTAAAGACAAAGGTTGTAGATCTATCATGGATTGATGCAGTTAAGGATCCACGGCTTGTTCTTCCTGCATGGTCTTTAAATGGTATTGATGTCCCTTTAAAGGAAGAGATGTCCACAGCTCCTTTAGAGGAACGTTTAAAGGCTGCTAAAATATGTGCTGAAATGGGCTTTCGGGTGTGCCTTCATTTTGATCCAATAATTTATTATCCAGGGTGGGAAAGGGGCTATAAAGAGACCATTGAAATGATATTTGACTATATAAAGCCAAAAGACATTGCATATTTAAGTCTTGGTTCTTTTAGGGGGATGCCTTATCTTTTTAAGTTTATTGAGGAAAACTGGCCTGATTCTGATTATATTTATTTTGGGGAATTTATTAAGGGAATTGATGGAAAGCTAAGACTATTTAGGCCAATTAGAATAAAACAATTTCGTTTTATGGTGAATTTGTTAAGAAAATATGGGGTTGATAAACAGATATATTTTTGCATGGAATCTGATGAGGTGTGGAGGGCCTGTCTTGGGTATACCCCCAAGGATATAGGGGGACTGGCAAATCATCTTATTCAGCTTTCTTTTGCACCATTTCAATTAACCAATTAGGTACTTTTACTATTTTTCCATTCTTATCCACACATGGATGTTTAGTCCACCCTGTTGTGATCTTTTTGTTATCTTCTGTTTTGTTATAGATTTCATATACAAATTTTAGAGAAGCCTTACCCCACTCCTCAATCCCACATCTGACTAATACCACATCCTCATACCTTGCTGGTCCCAAATATTTACAATGTGCCTCAATTACAGGAAGGAATATTCCTTTATTTTCTATTTCCAAATAACTGTGACCTAATTCCCTTAAAAAATGGCTCCTTGCCTGTTCAAACCAGTGAAAGTAATTGCCGTAATAAACCACTTTCATACCATCAGTCTCACCATAGGATACCCTGTGTTCCCAAATTACCTCAGGTTTTGGAAAATTATTTATTTTTTTCATCTTGTTATTTGTTCCAGTATCCATTTTATTAAATCTTCTCCTCTTTCTATAATCAATCCAGATTTTTTTGCATCAATTTCAGAGAATCTTTGATTTATTTTATTTAATGGAGCATTGAAGTTGATAAAAAGTATTGGCACAGGATCAGATACATGGGTGCGTTTATATACTGGAGTTAAATGGTCGCAACAAATTAGACATGCCCCTTTTTTAGCTTCCAGAAAATTGCATATTGGTCCAACAATGTATTTATCAAAT
>NZ_JBMYBT010000010.1:0-20734 GCF_053993635.1 Desulfothermus sp.
TATGTCTGAGAAGCTATTTTTTATATTGTCGAAATATGCTTGTTGAAAGCCAAATACACATAAGATGACCATTGGCCTTGTTAGATATGCTGTATCAAATTTAAGTAAATCCTCTAGACATCTATTGAAAAAAAATTTAGCCTTATGTAAAAATAATTTTCTTTCCTTTGGAGATGTATATTTTGCTACACAATTTAATACATAAGCCTTTCTTATATCTTGTGCTGGCCATGTCTCTGTTGGTATCTTTACTTTGTGTAGAACATCTTTATAAGGAACTTCGTTTTTTAATATCCATTTTCCATAATGTATAAGGCTATCTCGTCCATAAAAATACATCCAATCTATTTCATTTAATTCTAATTTTAAACATAAATATTTATCAAGGATTTGCAGGTAAACTAAATATGACCATCTAAATTCAGGATCATCTAGTTTTAGTTTTTCTATATTATCCTTTGGATGAATTGTTCTTCTAATAAGTTCTTCTGCTTTGAATAGATATTTTCTGTTATTTGTTAAGATATATGCGTCTATTAATGCATTTATTGAATTTCCTGCTCCTCTACCTGGGCCGTGATACATAGGGTCAACTGTTTGTGAAGCCAGTCCTGTTGGTCCATGATCAAACACACAAAAAAGGGATTTATCTCCCTTGTCCATTTCTATTACCCAATTTGCCAGCTCTATTACCGCTTCTTTTGCCTGGATATCCCCACTCAGTAGGTAATAATATAAGAGACCAGTTGTGTAGTTGTGTTCATTTGATGGGCCCCCTCCAGGTGAGGGGTTTAGGTTAGAATAGGTCCTGTGGGTAGCAGTTTTTGCTTCCACATAGTGGTCTGTGTGCCAAAACATCCCATGATTATATGCAGGCTTGTCTTTATCTGTGTGATATATGTCTATATCTATTATGTGCTTGGCAAGGGGTTCTAATAGTTCAAACCACCTAAAATCTCCTGACCTTAAGAAATGTACTATTGCCCCATATAAAAAATCATATTGGTTATTATAATGGGAGACAAATGGAGTTTTTCCTTTATGATTTACTGCTTCGTGATCACTAAATATATCTCCGAAATTTCTCCAGCCATACTCATCTATTACTTCATTTTTTTTAAAAAAGGAATTAGGACCAGTGATTATGTTTTTTATATATTTTAGATAGTTAGCATTATTGTCTTGTTGTTCTGGTACAAAGTAGGGAATTGTATTTGAGATACTCACCCAGTTGGGATTGATTTTAAAAGGGGGAGGAAACACAAAATTAAATAATCTATCTCCATTTTCGTCAGAATTTACATCAATATAAATGGTATGGGTCTTTTTTTCTCCCCCCTGTAATTCAAATAATGTTTGTGCTTCTTCGGGAAATAGAGATATTTTTATTAAATTTTTTTGAATTTCAACTAAGTTGGGAAAATTTTGCCAGAAGTTTTTTACACTAAATGAAATATTTCTTTCTGATTTTGCAATTATTAAGGGATTGGTCCTATCTCCCTTTATTTTTTTTATTAGGCGTCCATCTTTATATTCATGTATTAAAAAACCTTTGAATCTTACAGTTAGATTTCCGTCTTTATCTATGTGATTAGGAGAATCCCAGTTTTTTCCGCCACTGGAATTTTGGTGGATAATAAATTTATCAAAATTCTTAGATATAATAATCTGCTCATCCTTTGTCTTATCTATAAAACAAGTTAGTTCATTTGCTGGTTTATTTAACTTATATAAAATTGAAAAATCTTTAAAAAATATAGACCCTGGATCTCCAATGTCCCATTTCCCTGAAGGGTGTATAGAGGGGTTTGGATTATGTATTTCTACGTCTATTTTAATAGTGGAAGATTGATAAAAAAAAGAGATTATAAATCTTAAATATATAGATTTTTTGGAAGAGAGTAATATTTTGCCTTTAATTTCAATATCTATTCTTAGCCTTCCAATATGTAAAAATTTAAAACTTTTTTCTGTTAAATCTTGAAAAGAAAATCTTTTATTATTTTTTGTTGTTAGGGAGAAATCTATGTCAATATTTTCAAATAGATTTTTTAATTTTTTATCTAAAACAAAATTAAATACCCCTGTATTAATATTTATCTTTTCTTTTTTTTGTTCTACATTAAGTCCAGTCCTTTCCTGTAATTTCTCCTCTTGATCAACGGTCCCTAAAAATAGAGAAGTGGAGTCCTTAATTGGGCTATCCACAAGAATATCCAAAATGCACCACTTTATACTTTTATCTGGCCAGTAAAGAAGTGGTGTAAGTTCATACTGGTATGAATTTTTATTTTGATCAAGAATAAATCTTTTGTCTTCTTCGTAAAGAAGACCTTTTTTTAGTGGCAAACCAACAGTAAAAATATAAGGATAATCTTGATTATATGGTGCAGACAGGAATTTTAGGATAAATTGGGTATTGCTCATTTATTTTTATTTTGTTAAATTGTTATCGTTGCTTGCCTAAACTTTATAATAAATAGGTTCCCTCATAGCAAGTTTTTTGTTGTGTTTGCTTGTGTGTTCTTTAAAATTTGGAAAGCCAGAGCATGAGACGTAATATAAAAAAGTTATTTCATCTAATATTTAAAATTATTTCCCTCCCATTGTACATTTACTACTTATTAGTAACCGTATTTTTTGAGAAGAGGCGGGTTTTTTCAAATTTGATGCAATTTTGTTCAATACTCCCTGGATTTTTGGGGGAATGGATAAGAAAGTGTGTCCTGGAGTGGATAACCAAGACAAATTTGATTGACTCTTTTGTAGGATTTGGTACTACTTTTTCTGATCCAAGGGTTAAGATAGGTCGAGGAGTATATATTGGACCGAAATGTGACATTGGATATGCTGAAATAGGCGATAATACCTTAATAGGGACAGGCGTTCACATAATTAGCGGAACTAGACAACATTTTTTCAATCGATTGGATATTCCAATAAAGGAACAGGGTGGTGAGTTAAAAAAAGTTGTGATTGGACAAGATGTTTGGATAGGTAACGGTTCAATAGTTGGATCTGATGTTGGAAAAGGGGCTGTTATTGGAGCAGGGAGTGTTGTGATGTCTCCTATTCCTGAATATGCAGTGGTTGGAGGCAATCCTGGAAAAATTTTGAAATACAGGAAATAAAAATAAAAGGTTTTGATTTATAATACGATTTAATTCAAAGGTTGAGTTGGACCATAACTTTAAAAATAGGATTAATTTATGTCAAAGAATAAACCCACAATATTAGTAATTGAAGATGATTCAGTACAAAGAGAGCTTTTAAATGAGTTTCTCGCAGAACAAGGGTTTTCTTTGTTATTTGCCAAAGATGGGTTGGATGGTTTAGAAAAAATAAAAAAGTACAAGTATGATTTAGTGATAGCTGATATTCGACTACCTTATGTTAGTGGCATAGGATTGATTAAGTGTTTAAGACAGGAACATCCTACCATCCCAATAATTTGTGTTACTGGATATGGACAATATCCAAAAGAAATAGCAAAGGAACAGTCTCCTGATGTTTTGCTGGAAAAGCCCTATGATTTGAATGTGTTGATAAAAAATATTAATTATCTTTTAAAATTGAAATAAATTTTGGTGTGGAATTATGAGCTTGACTAAGCCTAAAATCGTTGGAAAAAGCAAAATTATCAAAGATATTATAAAGCTCACCAAACAGGTAGGAGATTATGATTTAAATGTCCTTATTACTGGAGAAAGTGGTGTTGGTAAAGAACTAGTTGCAAGGGCCCTTCACTATTATTCTGTTAGGGCAAAGGAACCTTTTATAAAAATTAATTGTGCTGCAATCCCTGGGGAACTCTTAGAATCAGAGCTTTTTGGATATGAAAAAGGGGCATTTACTGGAGCTACTTCTTCAAGAATTGGCAAATTTGAATTGGCCAAATCTGGAACAATATTCTTAGATGAAATTGGTGAGATTTCTATTGGTTTGCAAGCTAAATTATTGCAGGTGCTCCAGGATAGATGTTATTTTAGAGTTGGAGGACATAGGGAAATAAAAACTACAGCAAGGGTCGTTGCTGCAACAAATAGAAATCTAGAGGCTGAAATTACTGCTGGAAGTTTTAGGGAGGATCTTTTTTATAGACTAAGTACCATATGTATTCATATCCCTCCCCTTAGAGAGAGAAAAGAAGATATACTTCCTCTTGTTGAACACTTTATTAAAGAAATGAAAAAACAGTATTCTAATAGAAACTTATCAATTCCCCCAGATATTGCCGAAGTATTTTTAAAATACCACTGGCCTGGTAATGTGAGAGAGCTTTATAACTATGTGCAAAGGCTTTTCGTTCTTGGGGACTTTGAGGCAGTAAAGCAGGAACTGCTCGATAAAATAAAGGAAGCAGATCCCGTAGTCCCAACTATAAATGGTTCTATGGATGAGATTGGAGAATCCATAACTAATTGTATTAATAAGAAAGATATTCCATCCCTTAAAGAAATAAAAGATTCTGTTACCAAAAAAGTAGAGAGAATGGTCATCTTAAAAATATTAAATGAAACAAATTGGAATAGAAAAGAAACTGCAAAACTCCTCAAAATTAGCTATCGCGCATTGCTTTATAAAATGAAGGATATGAAAATAACTCCTCCACCAGGAGTAAGATAATAGATTTTATTTTTTCTTAAACGGCCTGTACATAGGATCACCAACCAAGACCATCTTCCATGAAATATAAGGGAGAGATAAGTAGTAGCTTTCTGCTAAAGAGAAATAACCATCAGTTAGTGCCCAGAAAAAGATGTGGGGCAGAGGAAATGCCTGAATATATGGTTCTTCAACAGGTCCAATGGTTGCTGCAACGCCTTTTTGCAACATCTTGACACACCAAATATGAGATTTTTTATTTTTCAATGTTTGACATTCCACACTTGCCATATGATATCCAATTGCACCTCTAACCCATTTAAATGAGTCAATGTAATGTCCAAGGCTGTACCAGCCGCAATACAGGGCTGCGTTTTTACATTCATTTTTTTTAAAGAGTCTTTTTGTGTCTTCAAGCACTACTTTTAGTAACTTGGACTTCTTAATTTCCTTGGCTGCAAGGTGTAAAGAATAGTCATAATATGCGTATCCACCCAATTTCTTTTTGTTTTTTGGCTCTTTCCACCTTGCATCAAAATAAGCAATCCCTTTAAGCCCATTTTTTTCTGCATATATGGAATCATCAATTATTCTTTTCACAATTTCTGGATCAGGTCCATCCAACCTTGCTACCAGTAAAACATCCTTTTTCCCATACTTTAATTTGGTCTTTTGATTAGGCAAAAAATATGGATTTGGGATCCAGAAGGATAGTGGATAATTTTTTACCTTAACTAAAGATAGCTCAGAATCCACAGATGCAGATGTATTTAAATATAATTGGAGGTGCCTTAGTTTGTTTTGCAATTTTTTTATTTTATTTTTTAAAGATTTTTTTTGAGCTTCATCCTTTTCTGACTTTAGTTGTTCTTTTAAAAATGAGAGCTTTATATTTAAATTTTTTAATTCTGTTTGTTGCTCAAGGCTCGGAGTCTCTCCTTCAACTTTGAGTGGTATGCCATATATAAGTAAAAGACACCTTATTTTGTTTTTTGGATGGTCTTTTAAAAATTTTTGGATTGGGATCTTAATTTTTTTATTGTAATCCTTTCTGGATATTCTTTCAGAATCATTACACCATATCTTTAAAAAGTTATCCTTTGGGATGTTTCTTTTATTTATGTAATACATAGCAAGGGATACACTTTGTCGTGCATTCATATTTGCAACTACTAAAATTTCCTCGGGAGAAAGAAAACAAAAGGCTTTATTAGTAAAAAATAGAAGACAAAAAAAATACAATATGTTAATTATTTTAATAGAATTATTTTTCATTTTATTGTTTCCAAGAAATATTTTATGCCTTCTTCTAACATTTGAACAGCCAGTAAAATTAATATAAGCCCCATTAATCTTTCTATTGCCCTTGTACCTCTATCTTTTAATGTATTTTTTAATCTGGTGAAACTCAGCATAATAATGAGGCATCCCAGCCACGCAATAAATAATGACAGAAAAAGCTTTAATTGTGAAGGGGTCTTTTTTGCATATAGCATAATTGCAGCGAGTAAAGATGGGCCTGCAATAAATGGAGTGGCTATGGGCACTATAAATGGGTCTTTTTCATATTGAGATAAAGAAGTTGTCTCTTCAGGAAATATTAGTTTTAATGAAATAATAAATAAAATTATCCCGCCAGCTATTCTCAATGTTGATTTGTCTATGGAGAGAAAGTTCAAAAAAAATGATCCAAAAAATTGAAAAATAATCATTAAAAATAGGGCAATTAGCATTTCCCTAAAGATTATTTTTTGTTGTACTTCTGAGGGATGGTCTTTTAATATTGCGAGACAGGCAGTTGAATTGGCAAAAGGGTCCATAATGAGGAATAGAGGGATTGAGATCTTCAGAACTTCTTTTAACATATTTAAAAAATCACCCGCCAAGATATGCCTTTCTCACCTGTGGATTAGTCAGTAGATTTGAGGCCTTATCTTCTAGTACAATATTACCAACCTCCATTACATAACCTCTTTTAGCCAGTTTTAAAGCAGCTTTTGCATTTTGTTCAACCAAAAGGACTGTTACACCAGATTCATTGATTGTTTTTATTGTTTCAAAGATGGATTTAACCAATATTGGAGCGAGTCCAAGGCTTGGTTCGTCCATTAGAAGGAGTCTTGGATTTGACATAAGTCCCCTTGCTATTGCAAGCATTTGTTGCTCTCCGCCACTAAGTGTACCTGCCAGCTGTTTTCGCCTCTCCTTTAGCCTTGGAAAAAGGGAATATGACCATTCTTTATTTTTTTCTACCACTTTTTTGTCTTTTATTGTGAAAGCTCCAAGCTCTAAATTTTCCTCTACAGTTAATGTGCCAAAAAGTCTTCTCCCTTCAGGTACCTGGGATATACCCATTTCAACTATTTTATCTCCAGGGGTGTCAGTAATATCCACTCCATCAAATATGATTTTCCCTTCTGAAGGTTTTATAAGTCCACTAATTGTCATAAGTGTAGTGGATTTTCCTGCACCATTTGCACCTAAGATAGTTACTATTTCTCCTTTTTCTACCTTTATATCTATTCCATGTATTGCTTCAATATTTCCGTATTTTACATGAAGATTTTTTATTTCTAACATATTACCCTTACTCCTCATCAATTCCTAGATATGCCTCAATAACTCTTGGATCTTCCCTCACCTGCTCAGGTGAACCCTCGGATATCTTTTTACCATTATCTAGTACTACAATGTATTCACAAACATCCATGACTAAATTCATATCATGCTCAATTAAAAGCACTGTGATTTTTCTATCGCGAATATTTCTTATTAGCTGGATTAATTCCTGTGTCTCCTGGTCGTTCATTCCTCCAGCAGGCTCATCTAAGATTATTAATTTTGGTGATGTTGCAAGTGCCCTAGCAATTTCTAAGAGCCGCTGGTTTCCATAGGATAGGTTCTTTGCCTTTTGTTCAAGGTTTACTTTAAGGCCCACAAATTCTAGTTCCTTTATGGCAATATCAATAGCCCTTTTTTCTTCTTCCCTCTGCCATCTAGGTTTAAACATACCTGCAAAGATGCCAGATTTCATACGGCAGTGGTAACCTGACATGGCATTTTCTAGGACAGAGAGCTCTTTAAATAGCCTAATTGTCTGAAATGTTCTGGCAATCCCTAAGGAGACAATTTGATGGGTGGGCTTTTTTACTAGGTTTTGGCCATCAAATATAATTTCTCCTTTATCAGGAACATAATGCCCTGTGATTAAATTAAATACAGTGGTCTTGCCAGCACCATTTGGGCCAATTAGTCCCACAATGGAACCTTCTTCTACATCAAAACTTACATCATCAACAGCTGCAAGTCCTCCAAAATATTTGGTAAGATTTTTAAGATGGAGAAGGGCCATATTTTTAGACTCCCTTATTTAACTAATTTTCAGCGAATTTTTTATCCATATACACATCATATTTCCGTGGAGGAGGAGGAATCAAACCCTGGGGCCTAACTATCATCATGATTATCATTGCAAGGCCAAATGCGAGCATCCTGGCCTGGGAAAATTCCCTGAAGATTTCTGGCAGTCCAATAAGTAAAAATGACCCCAGTATAACTCCACTAATACTTCCTGAACCACCTAAAATTACAATACAAAAATATACAACAGATTCCCAGAAGGTGAATGACTCTGGCGAAATAATTGTCATCTTTGAAGCATAGATATTTCCCACCATTCCAGCCCAAAAGGCTCCAATTACAAATGCAATTAATTTATATCTGGCAATATTTACTCCTGTACCTTCAGCAGCTACTTCATCTTCTTTGATATAATTTAAGGCTCGCCCAAATCTGGAATTTCTTAGCCTTTCAAATAGAAAGACGCTAATTGCTAAAAATATCCAGATATAATAGAAAAAATGCTCTGGCCTTCTGATAACAAGGCCTAGTAGATTTGGTCTGGATATACCAAAGATGCCATTGGACCCTCCTGTTAGCCCAAAGATATTGTTTATAAGGGCAATTCTTACTATTTCAACAATGCCTATAGTTACTATTAAAAGATAATCACCCCTTAGGTGAATAATTGGTCTTGCAACAAGATAAGCAAAGATAGCAGCAGTTATTCCACTAAAGGGAATTAAAAGTATAATTGGAATGTGATACATGGTGTTTAAAATAGCAGTTGTGTATGCACCAACTGCAAAAAAGGCCGCATGCCCCATGTGAAACAAACCTGTATCACCGAGAATAAAATTTAAGCTAAGAGCAAGTATTGCATAAATACCTATATTATTTAATACATCCACCCAATAGGAATTTAAAAAAAGTGGTGATAAGAAAAAGGCAATGACTATAATAGTTGTTATGTATTTCCTGTTCATGTCACCATCATTTAGTTTTATGGTTTATATTTTGTCAGCAACCCTTTCACCAAGAATACCTGTTGGACGCACAATTAAAATGATTATCAATACAAAAAATGCGATTGCGTCCTTCCACGCAGTTGAAATATAGGCAGCTCCAAGGGCCTCGATAACCCCAAGTAGGATTCCACCTAGCATGGCACCTGGAATATTGCCTATACCTCCTATTACAGCAGCAATAAATGCCTTTAGGCCATACACCCATCCCATCATAAAGTTTAGCTGTCCATAATACAGACCAACCATTAGACCTGCTGCTCCTCCAAGGGCAGGGCCAATGAAAAAAACATAGGATATAATCTTGTTCACATCGATTCCCATTAGCCTTGCAGCACCGTGATCTATTGCAGTTGCCCTGATAGCTGTTCCAATTTTGGTTTTTTGTATAAATAAATATAAAATAATCATAAGGATAACAGAGAGAAGTAGCATTACGATCCTAAGCAATGGGATCTTCATTCCCAGTATATTTAAAGTAATTTGCGGGATTAAATGGTGTGGATACACCTGAAATCTTGCGCCATATATAAGCATAATGGAATTTGAAATAACTATTGATGCCCCAAGGGCAGATACAACTGCAGCCAACCTGTCTGCTGATCTAAGTGGCCTGTATGCAACTCTCTCTAAAATAATTCCAGCTATACCTACAAGGCCCATAATTATTAGGCCAAATAGAAATAGAGTTGGAAGAGGTCCAATTTTGCCCACTAGGCTAAAGGATGTTAAAAGTGTAAATCCTATGTAGGCTCCCAGTGTAAAGAGATCTCCATGGGCAAAGTTAATCAATTTTAAGACACCATAAACCATGGTGTATCCCAGGGCAATTAAGGCATATATCCCGCCTATTGCAAGTCCATTGGTGAGTTGTTGAAAAAAGAATTCCATGGGCTTTATCTCCAGTTTAAAATAAAACTAAAGAAAGCGGAGAGTTAACCCCTCCGCCTTTTAAATTACTTAGGTTGAAGTACAAAGTTTCCGTTGGCATCTACCCTATAAACCCTGTACAGATCTCCTACCCTATCACCTTTTTCATCAAAAGAGATTTTTCCAGTCAGCCCAGGCATATCTTTCAATTTGTAGTGGAGAAAATCTGCCATTTTATCTGGATCAGTGGATTTTGTACCCTCGATTGCCTTTACTATTGCAAGGAGTGCATCTCCTGAGAGAACTGCCCAAACAGATCCAGGTAGTTCGTGGTATTTAGCTTTGTATGCCTTTAAAAATGCCTTGGCTTCTGGAGTATCTAAGTCTTGAGGTACTGGTGGGCTCAAGAAATAAAACCCTTTTGCTGCGTCTTTACCTGCAATTTTTACCAGGTCTGGATTGTTGGTTGCGTCACCACCAATAAATGGAACATCCCAGCCCATTTCCTTTTTTTGTTTTAAAAGAAGACCAGCCTCTGGATAATATCCTGTAAAAAATACCACATCAGGATTTTTGGACTTAAGTTTTGTCAAAATAGTTGTGTAGTCTCTATCTCCAGGGGTTAAGGCGTCAAAAAACACAATTTTAATACCACTCATTTTTTCTAAGTTATGTTTTGCTTCTTCAGCTAGACCCTTTGCATAAGTAGTATTGTCATGGAGAATTGCAACTTTTTTATATCCAAATTTTTTGATGGTTTTGGCAGCAACTTTTCCCTGTTCATCATCTCTAGGGGCTGTCCTGAAAAAGTATTTATATCCCTTTTCAGTTAGCCTAATTGCTGTGGAGCCATTTGCAATTTGAATTATTTTGTTTTCATTGAAGATATTTTGACTTGCTTCTGTAACTGAAGATCCATATGTGCCAATCACAGCAACTATGTCTCTTGTGACAAGCTTGTTTGCGGCAAGCGCAGCAGTCCTGGGATCTCCACCATCATCTTCATCGATGATTTCAATCTTTTTACCAAGGACCCCACCTTTTTTGTTTATTTCCTCGGCAAGCAGATTTACGATCTTTTTCATGTCCAGACCTTCACTTGCCCAACTCCCGGTCTGTGGACACATAAGTCCAATTTTGATAGTGGACTTGGCAAAACTAATGGTTGTTAAACACAAGCCCAAAAAGAGCGTTAATACAAAAATTTTTCTTAACATAACAAATCCTCCCTTTAAAAAATAAGTTAAACTAGAACCCCCTGACCTTACTTTTAATTAAATTATCTAGCTATTATTAACTAAAAATTTAAGATAATGTTGGAGCTTTAAATAAAAAAATATCACCCGTCAATTAATTTTTGTATGCTAAACACTCTTTAGCAAAAAAGTGTTTAAATTTTTAAGAAAGTTTTTGAATAAAATTCTTGACTCGCTTAATTTTTGTGAATTATAAATCAAAAAAAAGAGAAAATCAAGAATGATTGACGAAATTGATAAAAAAATTTTGAATTTGCTTCAAGAAAATGCACGTATATCCAATGCAGAGATTGCTCGCAGGATAAAGATGGCCCCATCAGGGGTGCTTGAGAGGATTAGAAAATTAGAGAAAAAGGGCTTTATTTTGGGCTATGAGACCAGGCTAAACCATAAGAAGTTAGGACTTGTTTTGACAGTATTGATTTTGGTCAAGACAAAGGATGCTGTGGGTTCAAGTAAAATTGGGGAAGATATAGCAAAGATTAATGAAGTTCAGGAAGTTTTTTACATAGCAGGTGAATACAATTATCTGGTAAAGGCAAGGGTTTCAGATACTGATAATTTAAAAGAGCTTTTGAAAAAGTTTGGGGATATAGGTGGAGTTGTGGATACACGAACAACTTTGGTTATTGATGAGCTATTAGAGACCCTAAAATTAGATTTAGATGGAATCGGAGTTAAAAATAAGGGCTTAAGGAAATCAAAACAGGACCAAAAATAGGAGGTATTTGATATGGAAAATCAAGTATTGAACCAGAGGATAAAGGCGCGGGGTAAGGAGTTTTTCAGATCCATTGCTGGAGAAGCTCCGTCGATTTTTAATAAAAGCTGGTGGACTGGTAAAGTTATGGATTGGGCAATGAAGAGCGAGAATTTTAAGATTCAGCTCTTTCGTTTTGTGGACGTATTGCCTTATTTAAACACTTCAGACTCTTTAATCAGACATATTGAGGAGTATTTTGGAGCAGACGAAGAAGAGCTCCCAGCAGTCTTAAAATGGAGTGCCAAGGGTGCTGGAGGAATTGGCAGGGTTTTTGGCGGGAAAATTTTGGCCAAGACCATATCTTCAAACATAAAATCCATGGCAATGCAGTTTATAATAGGCGAGAACACAAAACAGGCCATAAAGACCTTATCTAAGCTAAGAAAAGATAATTTTGCCTTTACAGTAGATATCTTAGGTGAGGCAACAGTTAGCGAAGAAGAGGCGTTTATTTATCAAAAGAGTTATCTAGATTTGCTTGATGTACTTGCAAAAGAGGCATCTAAGTGGAATGGTCTGATAACTGGTGGGGATCTAGATTGGGGTTATGCACCAAAGATAAATTGTTCAATTAAGCCATCTGCACTTTATTCACAGGCAAGGCCAGTTGATTTTGAAAACAGTGTCAATGTGATAGTTGAAAGGCTCAGACCCATAGTTGCAAAGACCAAAGAAATTGGTGGTCACCTATGTATAGACATGGAGCAATATGCATACAAAGACATCACCCTGGAGGTTTATAAGAGACTTCGTCAGGACCCAGAGTTTAGAGATTTTGACCAGTTGGCAGTTGTATTACAAGCATATCTCAAGGATACAGATAAAGACCTTGAAGACTTACTTAATTGGGCAAGGAATGAAGGAATTAAGATTTCAATAAGATTGGTTAAAGGGGCATATTGGGATTATGAGACTGTTATAGCCAAGCAAAGGGGATGGGAGATCCCTGTTTATACTATTAAAGCGGAGAGCGATGCTGCTTTTGAAAGACATGCAGAAAAAATTTTGAAAAATAGCGATATCTGCTATTTTGCCTGCGGTTCCCACAATATCAGGTCAATTTCTGCAGTAATGGAAATGGCCAGGGAATTTGGAGTGGATGACTCAAGGTATGAATTCCAAGTTTTATATGGCATGGCAGAACCAGTTAGAAAAGGTCTTTTAAATGTTGCAAAGAGAGTGAGACTTTATGCACCATATGGTGAGCTTATTCCTGGTATGGCATATCTGGTCAGAAGGCTTTTGGAAAATACTGCAAATGAATCGTTTTTGAGACAGAGTTTTGTAGAGGGTGCTGATTTAGATAAACTTTTAGAAGATCCAAATATCCTAGTTGAAGAAGCAAAAAAACAAAGAGAGCAAGTAAAAAAGTCTGATACTTTAACATCAGGTGTCCCACCATTTAGAAACCATCCATTTGTGGATTTCTCTAAAAAGGACCAGAGGGAAGCCTTTTACAAAGCCATTTCTGAAGTAAGAGGTGAGCTTGGGAAGACCTATCCTTTAATTATTGGGGGGAAGGAAGTACTCACCGAGGACAAGATTCCATCTGTAAATCCTGCTAATCCAGATGAGGTTATAGGTTTTGTCTCTCAGGCATCAAAAAAAGAAGTGGATGAGGCAATTTCTGCAGCAAAATCTGTACGTTATGAATGGCAGAATCTAAGTGCAGAAGACAGGGCAAAATATTTATTTAAAGCAGCTGACTATGCAAGAAAAAATATATTTAAATTAGCAGCTTACCAGATTTTAGAGGTAGGAAAACAGTGGGATCAGGCCCATGCAGATGTTGCCGAGGCAATTGATTTCTTAGAATATTATGCCAGGGAGATGATAAGGCTTGGATCCCCACGCCGTATGGGCAGGGCACCAGGAGAGATAAATCACCTTATGTATCAGGGTAAGGGTATAGCTGCTGTAATTGCACCATGGAACTTCCCTCTAGCAATCTCATGTGGTATGACATCTGCTGCTATTGTTACAGGAAATCCAGTTTTGTATAAACCTGCATCCCTATCATCTGTGGTGGGATTTACCCTGTATAAGATTTACAAGGCAGCTGGACTCCCTGATGGGGTGTTTAACTATATTCCTGGGAAGGGTAGTGAAATAGGAGATTATTTAGTTGAACACCCAGATATTAGTATTATTGCATTTACTGGTTCCATGGAAGTTGGTCTGAGAATAGTTGAAAAGGCATCAAAGGTGGTTGAGGGTCAAGAACAGGTGAAAAAAGTAATTGCTGAGATGGGAGGAAAGAACGCAATTATTGTAGATGATGATGCGGACTTAGATGAAGCTGTTCTGGATATAATTTATTCTGCTTTTGGGTTTCAGGGACAAAAATGTTCAGCCTGCTCAAGGGTAATTGTGCTTGAGCCAATTTATGACAAATTTGTAAAAAGGCTTGTTGAAGCTGCGAAGTCTATTAAAATTGGGCCTGCTGAAGATCCACAATATTATATGGGACCAGTTGTTGACAAATCTGCCCAGGAAAAGATCTTAAAGTATGTAGAGCTGGCCAAAAAAGAAGGGAACGTGCTTTTGGTGAGAGATGATATACCGGATAAGGGCTATTACGTGCCTCTAACTATTGTTGGAGGAATCACCCCAGAACACAGACTGGCTCAGGAAGAGATATTTGGGCCTGTGTTGTCAATTATGAAAGTAAAGGATTTTGATCAGGCCATTGAATGGGCAAATTCAACTAAATATGCACTAACTGGCGGCACATTTTCCAGGAGTCCAAGGAATCTGGATAAGGCGAGACAGAGATTTAAGGTTGGAAATCTATATCTAAATAGGGGTATTACAGGGGCATTAGTTGAAAGACAACCCTTTGGTGGGTTTAAGATGTCTGGCGTTGGTTCCAAGGCTGGAGGTCCTGACTATCTCCTCCAATTTTTGGATCCGATCTGTATTACAGAAAACACCATGCGCCGTGGATTTGCACCAATCCAGGAAGGGGATGAGTGGATAGATTAAATTTTCAAATAAACTACCTAGCCAGGGAAATCTTTTCTTCTCTGGCTGGGTAAATCCAACCTTTTATTTCATGGTCTACTTTTGAACCCTTTTGATTAATACACCTTATACTTAATAGAACCAACATTTCCATAGATAGAATACTTCATAGAAGATTTGTTGTTAAATGGAAATGAAATTAGATCCTTTTTTAAATTTGTAAGGCTTAAGTTTATTTTACCATTAATTGAAATCATTGAATCCATGATTTTTTTCTTTATAAAAATAGAACCCTTACCATGTGTTTTAAAATAAGGGGATGTAATTTTAAAACCTTTTATATTTACCTTTGTATTTAACAGATTTGCCTCTATATCATCAATAGCTATTGGAATTTGCTTTTTCAATCCATATGCATCTATTAATAACTTTAGACCTTTAATACTTGCCTTAGTCAGGTAACTTGAATTGTTTTTATTGAGCTCAATTAGTCCATTAATTTTTCCTTTTAAAAAAATATTGTTGTAAATTGAGACAGGATTAATGTTAAAACCATTAATATGTATCTCAGCCTTTTGAATTACAGGTTTTTTAATTATATGTTTGAAAACAGTATTTGCATTAATTATTTTTTTATCTCCATGATATACATCTATAAATAAACTGGTTATTTTAGACAACCCTGGGCTCAAAATTATAAGAAAATTATCATCTATATTTAAATATTTTTGATCTCCATCAATTTTAGTATTTATATTGAGACTGGTTGGAAAATGATATGATATAGATTGTATTTTTATTTGGCCTGATATTTTTTCTTTTAAAATTGAATTTAAATAAATAGTTAAGGAATTATACGGAAATGTATATAAAAAAATAAAGAGAGTAAAAGCGAAAAAATAAAAAATTAATAAAAATATTAATGCAAATTTTTTCATAATTCTTAAGATTTTTTTTGTGTTTTTAAAAGGATATGCACACTTATTGTGCTTGGTTCACCATTTTTCCTTATAATATTTAACCTTTGAATGTCTATATGTCTTAATTTACTTATTGTTTTTAAAAAATTTAAAGTTTCTTTAAGTCCAATGTCCTCTAACTTGATATCCACATACTGCTCAATGTGATGGTTGTCTAATTTTCTATTTGATGGGATAATTGATACCAGATTATTTTCTATTCCAATTTGTTTTAATATATCCTGGACATCACTGACAATGCTATCAGATGCGTGGATACTAAATTTGAATTTTGTTCCAGTAGTAAGGAGGGATTTATATGTCTGCTCTAATAATAAGATTTTTTTAAATTGATTATGGTGAAGATCTGTTTGGTGTTGTAATTCAAAGATTTTTTTGTGCATGGGAAAATATATAATAAGAAAGAATAAAAGCACTATACCCATACAAATTAGCAATCTTACTTTTAACAGGTCTTGTTTTGAAATCAAGTTTATATTCATGATTTTAAGAAATCTCCACTATAAAATGAACATTTTTTTTATCTTTATCCCAATTTGCCTGTTTTAAAGAAAATTTATATGTTGTTCCTTTAGACATATTTCTTCTAAATTCTGTTATTGTATCCAGTGAATTGGCTTTACCCTTTAGAATAATCTTATTTTCATTCATGGAAAATTCTTCTATAACTAAATTTAAATCATCTGGCATACTACGTGAGATATCCTTTAAAACTATTAACGGGTCTAATTTATTTTTATTTTCATTTGATGTATTTTCTATATCTTTTATTTTTCCCCTGAATATGCTTAAATATTGTTCAATGGTTAGTTTTCTTTGGATTTTGGGAAAAGTTTTATTAAAGACCCTTTCTATTTTTTCTGTAATTTCATTATCATATTTCTTTAATAAATAAATTTGTGAGCTTAAATGGATTAACGCAAATATTAGAACAAGAATTATTGAAAAAAGGTAAGGTAAAAAATTCTTATCAAATAGTACTTCCCTTAAAGAGATATATCCTTTTTTGCTAAAATCAGCTATTTTGTCTTTTTGTTTTTTTAGATATAGAGCAAGTAAAGGAATAATGTCTTTATCTGTATCAAAAGATATATTTTTTTCAATCTGTACATCAACGTCCATTAATTTAAAAGGATCCATGATATTGAATCGATCTTTGGACTTTATTTTTGAGATTAATTCTGAGTTTATATTACTTGATGGAATGATAATTAAATTAATTAACTCCTGGATTTGGTTAAACTCTGTTTCAAGAATATACTCTATCTTTGCGAGTTTTTTATTTGTGCTAGATATAGCCTTTAGGTTTGCATACACCTTTTTATAATCAAAGGCTTTGTTATTTTTTACAATAATATTTAAAAAATCTCCATCTTCGTATATAAAAATAACATTATTTAATTGAATGGAGTATAAAAAACTTATTATACACTGAATGTCCAATGTACAGAGACAAAATGAATTTGGAGTTGTAGATGATAATTTTTTATAAATTGGTTCAATTGTTGTTTTTTTGCATGCAATGCCCAATACCTTGGATTTGTTTTTTGATTTCATTAAAAAAAGAAAATCGTATATAAGATTATTTTCCTTTATGGGAAGTTCAGGTCCTATCTCCAAAGAGATGGCCTGCTTTATATTTTCAATCCCTTTAAAAGGGAAGGTGAGTTCTCTTATCATAAAATAGTTGCTGGAAAAAATGGTTATAAATTCATCTATTGTATAGTTATCTTGACTTGATTTAAAAGGGATCTCATCCGTAATATCATCAATTAATAATCTTTTTCTATCTATAATCTTAATAGACTTTTTATTTTGTTCAATAAGAAGAGAAACCACATTACCGTCAAATTTAATGTAACTTGATACAATTTTTTTCATTTTAATATTCTATTTGATATAAAGTTGTTAGCTTTTTATTTTCCCTTTTTACAAATTTTATTATTGTACAATTGTATGAGCCAGATATTCCTGTTGATATTATTTTAAAATAATTACTTGTAGTGGTTAAAATATTATATGGAATTTCAATATCTTTATACTCGGACATATTTTTTTTTATCCATTTTACATTACATAAAATTTCTTTGTAAAAAGGATCATATCTTTTTTTCAATATCTCATCCACATACTTATTTTTTTTCTCCTGATCTACTTCATTTAAAATCAGCGACATAGCAATTGGTCTAGCACATGTATTTATGTTAATTAATCCGTCATCTGAATACACAGTAAATAAGTCTTTTAGACCCATTTTATATTTATTTCCATAATATATTTTTTCGTCAACAGATGGCAAAAGTAGCATCTCGCCTAAGGTTTCAAAGGTTCCATTCTTTGATTTATATTCTCTGTCTTTGTAATATGGGTTTATGACTTCAGTTTCCTCTAATGGGTATTTTTTTGGATTTATCCAATTTTTTATTTCCCTTATTATATTATCAGACCGATTTTCAGATATACCAAGTTCATTAACCAGTAAGTTTTTTACTACTTTTACGTAGATTTCTCCTTTTTTTTTATCAACAAGATAGTTTATGGGAATTTTTGATGTTTCATCTTGAATCTTTAAATCCAGGTATTCTGGATTTATATCATCTGGTAAATATCCCTGAACAATATTTAAATTGTTCCAGGTACTTAATAATGTATCACAAGCTAATTTGGTTTTTTCTTTTTCCAGTATTAAAATAGCTTCTGCAATATGGAGACCTGATATAGCCCTGTGTTTTGCAATAAAAAAATTTTTCAAAATTTGTGTTGTATTTATCTCTATATTGGCTATTTTTGTGATTTGATACAAGACAATAATTAGTATAAATATAATCACCAATACAGATATTAAAACAATACCTCTATTATTTTTCATTATATTTTACAGAAAACAAATGTTTTAATTTATGAGTTTTACCCTTTAACTCAAATGATAATTCTATTAATATTGCCACAGGCATTGATTTCATATCATCTATGTCCCAAAAATCATGTTGGGACCCGTTTTTGTCAAAAAAAAATATATTTATGTTTTTAATATAATCAGCTACTTTTATTTTAAATATTTTTTTATCTTGTAAGTCTAGATTTCCAAAAGGTATTTCCACTCTATATAAGGAGTAATCATCCTTTTCTTCATTTTTTTTTAAACAATATTCTATTTTGTTTATAGAAAAGGCAGCAGGTCTATTGATTAATGAGTTAGAGGTATAAAATGTAAGAATGTTAGCATTGTCAAAAATCTGATTTTTGCCTTGTAATTTGAATCTCTCTATTTCATTTGGATCTGTATAAATAGATGAAATATCTCTATCAAGTAAAATGGTTAGCATATTATCCATATTAATAAGTATTGTATCTGTATCAACACTTTCAGAAAAGTCAAGTATATTAATAAATGAAATATAAAGTCCAACTAATAATATTGAACAAATTGCAAGGGATACTAATAGTTCTATGAGTGTGAATCCAGTATATTTATTTATTTGTTTTGTATTCATATAATTCTAGAATTTTAAACTCATCATTTTTATTCTGGATAACAATAGCTTGACGAATTATATTGTAAACTCCAAGATAATCTTCAATATAAGTCCACATATAGTTCATTCCTTCTATATCTCCTGAAAAGGAATATATATTTGTATTTATTGAATTAAATTTATTGAATTTAGATTCAGTAAAATGAATTAAATAATTTATATCTTTATTTTGAACTATAGTATCGCCAATACTGTTTAAAGATTCAAAAATAGTCAACACACTAATAGCTATTAATGCCATTGATACTATGACTTCTATTAATGTAAATCCTCGCATATTAACCATTAAATATTATTTTATTGTTTAATAAAAATGGATTAACATCTATAGTTATTGGGGCATCTTCTTCTTTTTTTTAATTAATAATAATGGGATTTAAATATCCAAAATTAGATATTTGAATTTTAATTGGTTCAAATGAATAAATTTTGTCTTGATACTCAATTTGAATTTTAATATTTGTAGGTAACTTCAGATGTATCTCTCTTTCTCGATTATCCAAATCTGGTGTAGAGATTATTTTTTTGGGTAAATCGAAAAATATATATGAATTTTTTTTATGTAAAATACAGTTACTCCTCGTTTGTTCAATAAAAAGAGAAATATTTCTTGCGGTTTTTGATAAATCTGATTCAGCAAGGGATTCTAATACCTTAGGAATACCAAGTCCTAGAAACAGAGAAATAATGATGATTACTACCATGAGTTCACTTAAGGTAAAGCCCAATTTATTCCAAATCATAACTTTTGATATCTGCATCAAAACCCTCTCCACCTTCCTTCCCATCTGCGCCATATGAAATTATCTCGAAGTCAGCGTGCTCTCCAGGGCATATGTAGATATAATCATTTCCCCAGGGGTCTTTGGGAACCTTTGACAAATATCCCTTTGGTGGATAATTTTTGGGAATTCGTCCAATTACAGGTTTTTTAACAAGCGCTTCCAGTCCCTGCTCTGTGGATGGATAAAATCCATTGTCCATTTTAAATTTTTTCAGGGCCATGGACAAGTTCTGTATTTGTAGTTTGGCCTTAACCACCCTGGCTTTATCTGGTTCGTTCATTATTCTAGGTACAATTAAACCGGCAAGTATTCCTAATATTACAATAACAATCATTATTTCTATTAATGTAAATCCCTTTTGCGATGAACCCATAATAATTCCTCCTTAAACTTCCATTTTTCAAAAGTTTTTCAGTTGTTTAGTTATTAAAAAATTAACTTAATATTTATTTAACTAATTTACTCATCTCAAATATGGGAAGTAAGATCGAAATTACTACAAATCCCACAACTCCACCTAATATTAATATGAGTATTGGTTCAAGTAATGAAGTTGCAATACTTAATTTTGAAGATATTTCTTTTTCTAATCTATCTCCAATTTTAAGTAA